>SKGM01000013.1 GCA_007117455.1 Candidatus Methanomethylophilaceae archaeon | reverse complement strand
GTGTATGCCGTGGGGGCATCAACCAACTTCATAATAGCCATAATCCTGGTCCTTCTGCTGACCGTTCCCATGTTGGGATCGGTGGAGGCATCCCATCCGGATAATCCAGTCATCATACTTGTAGACGGAGGTTCTCCGGCAGACCATGCGGGTCTGGGGATAGGCACTTTGGTGTTGGAGTTCGACGGCTCCCCCATAAATGACATCGATGGTTTCTTTGAGTACAATGGCACGGATCCGGGTAGTTTGGTGAATCTGACCATAGCCGATAAAGACGGTCAGTATGTGGTGGAGATGATCCATGGCGTGTTCTTGAGCATGGTGCAATCAGGAATGCCCGCACATGATGCTGGCGTTCGTTCGGGTATGCTACTGAAGTCCATCGACAACACCACCATCCGTTCCCTGGCTGAATTCAACAGTTTCATGGATGACACCTCTCCCGGTCAGACCGTCGAAGTAATGACATTCAAGTACGATCGGGAGACGGGTTGGAATGAATCCGGCCCATTCCAGATTACACTGACGGACGGCCCTCTGGACAAGGGATATATGGGATTGACCCCCAATCTCGCCGGGATGGGGATAAACACCCCTGAGAACATCCTGAATTTCATCAAGGATCCCTATGCGAACACCGAGGGTTCACAGGAATTCGTCCTGGATACCCTGAGGTTCCTCGCCCTGCCTTTCCTCGGTCTCTCGCCCATGCCCGCTGAGCTGACATGGCTTTTCGAGAATGAGGGCTTCCTCCAAGGGGATGCATTCTGGATAGCCGTAAATCTGATCTATTGGATATTCTGGATGAATCTAATGATCGGATTGACGAACTCCCTTCCGGCCGTTCCATTGGACGGGGGATTCCTCTTGATGGATGCACTTGACGGCGTGGTCAAGAAGGTCAACAAGAAGGCGGACGAGGAGGAGAGGCGCCGGATTGTCGAGACGGTCACAGGCTGGTTGGCTTTACTGATACTATTCCTGATCATATGGCAGTTCGTTGGTCCACGCCTATGAAGGGATAAAAAAAGGGGGGCCGAAGCCCGGTTTCAGATATCCACGCTCTGACCTTTCACCCGGTCGTGGAGTTCACCCACCTTACCCTTGTTCCAGCTGCTGATCTTAGAGAAGAAGCCGGTCACACGGGTGATGCCCTCGACATTCGGCGATTGGCAGGAGGCGCAGTTGTCCCTTATGCCGCGGGTGGTCTTACCACATTCCAGGCAGGCCGTGAACTCCGGACTGAAGGCTATCTGGGCATTGTTGGTGTTATAGAATGTCTTCTTAACGAATGCCGCGATGTTCTCAGCAGGCGGCTTGGATTCACCCAACCACACATGGGTCAGTGCGCCGGCCTCGATCAGAGGGTGGAACAGACCCTCTTTCCGGGTCCTCTCTATGGGGCTTATATCCGAGGAGACATTGAGATATGTGGAGTTGGTGTAGTACAACTCGCCGTTCGCCTTGCTGCCTTTGACGACGGAGCTTGCCTGCAGCGGGAACTCCTTCATATCCAACTTGGCGAAGCGGTAGGCGGTGCTCTCGGCGGGTGTCTGCTCCAAGGGCATCTTGATCCCGTGGTCCTCTCCGATCCTCTCGACCTCCTTCTTCATGTAGGCGATTATCTTGAGTCCGAACTTCAATGCCTCTTTGGACTGGTGAAGCTCCTGGCCTATATGGTACTGGACCATCTCGTTGAGACCCACCATGCCTATCAGGAAACTGGATTTGTCGATGCGATAGTAGGACTCCCCATCGAGATCCATTGCCAGAAGTGCCAACGGCCCATAGTTCTTGAGGCTCATCAGATGGGCTATGAACTCCCTCTTCTGAAGGTGGGCCTTTGCAGCCAGTTCGAGGTGTTTGGTTATGTTCTCGAAGAGCTTCTCGTCGTCACGGTCGGACATGTATGCCAGGCGGGGGAGGTTCAGGGTGCAGTTCTGCATGGCAGAGAACCTCATCTTCCAAGGGGTCTTAGCCTCCAAGAGGTCGTTGTCATCCAATTTGAATGAGAGTCGGCAACACTCTGATATCTTGGCGGTGTCCCCTCGGTCGAACACGAAGTAAGTGTTGCCTTTCTCAGTAGCGACATCGGAGATCTTCAGCAGGAACTCCTCATGACCCTCGGTCTGGAAGAAACGGTCTGTTATGTGCACCTGGGGTTTCGGGAAGAAGAACGGCCTTCCCAGAGCGTCACCCTCCATGTACACATCGAAAAGTGCGTTCAGGAAGCGTCTGCTCTCAACCTCGTAATCCTCATAGTTCTTGCCGGTGAACTCGCCGCCAGGGCCGATTGCCGGTACGCCGACGAAATGCTTCGGAGTCTCCCAGTAGAGGTTTATATCGCTGAATATCGACTGTCCGCCTCTGGCCACAGCCTGCTGGGCGAATTCATAGATCAATATCTGAGCCAGTTGCTTCATCCGCTTGTCATCGACACCCACCAGGTATGGTGCGAGGAAGGTGTTGAAAGCATCCCATCCGATAGCGCCGGCATAATGCCCTTGCAGGGCTGCCGAGAATTTGATTATCTGCTCGATTAGGACCTCTGGGTGTTTCGCAGGTTTTGCGATGGAGAGGGCATTGGGGAGGTTCAGACCGAATTTTTTCACGTACTCGATGGATTGACCGCTGCAGTAGGGTCTGTCTATCATCCCGAGGTCGTGGAGGTGGACAGTACCGCTCATGTGGACGTCGGCTATGTCAGGCGTGAAGACCTCAAGGAGAGCGAACTCCTTCTTGATGTTCTCGGAGAGTGTGAGGTTTGTGGCCTCTGGCCCGTGTGGGACGTTGGCATTCTCCTTGTTAGGGTTCATGATGATCTGCCGTGCATCGTAAAGCGGGACACCGAGTCTGGTGTGCTGCTTCCTGATGGATTCCAAGCCATACTCGATTAGTTTGGCGTTGGTCATCTCACGTATCAGGGGGGCGGTGATGTACTCGATCTCCATCTTGGAGACCATCTTATCCACCTCGGTGGCCACAATGGCCGCCGCATCCTCACTGATATCGGTCTCACGCATCAATGCCTCGAATATCCTCTGTTTGTCCCACTTCTTCAGTTCCTCGTCGGATGTCCTGACGAAGAGGGTAAGGTCAGTGGACTCGCTGCCTTTGCCTTGCGAGCCCTTTTTGATAGTGTCTTTAACGCTCATCATTTCTCCACCTCTAATCTATGAACTTTGATATCAATCCTTTTGTGATAAGATTTCATCATTCAGCTTTGAGGTATAAATGGCTTTTTGAGACACAAGATGATAATCATTACAACCGTTAAGACTGGATAACTGTATCAAGTCTGTTATCAATTATATTATCATGTTTGTTATCAGTTAGCCCCTCCAGCACAGTTTGTCTCCTTGTTTACTATCACATAGATGTAAAAACAAGCCTTATTGTAAACTGTTACATGGAGTAAGCATCAACCTCGTTCCGGATTGCTGCAGACAGAAGTCGAATCCTTCTGACAAGGGAAGACTATTGTCCATGCTGTTCCAGGGATGTTCTCCAACTCCAGACGGCCCTTGAGCTTCTCCTGAACCACGCGCTTCACGACCTTGAGTCCCAATTTCCCATGTCGATCTATCTTGAATCCATCAGGGAGGCCTATGCCGTCATCGGCGATTCTGAGACTGCATGCATTATCATCCGCATCCATGGTCACCTGGACAGATCCTCGTCCTGATGGGAAGGCATGTTTCAGTGAGTTGGTGAAGATCTCCGTTATGACTATGCTGAGGTCGAGAAGCTCCGAGTGGTTGATGGCCCATCCGCCCACAGAAACATCAATTGTGACATCCTCATTTGAGCCGAGCATCATATGGATGTCGGAGAGCAGCTTCTCAAGGTATTCCTGCAAGGGAATGTCTACAAAATCATCTTTATCGAAGATGTCTGCATGCACTGCCGAAATGGCCATGATCCGGGCTTCGGCGTCCTTGAGGCAACGCCTCGCATCCTCATCCTCTACCGTAATGGATTGCATCTCCAGTAGGCCGATTATTATTGCAAGGTTGTTCCTCACCCGATGATGCAGCTCAGCCAGCAAGGCGGTCTTCTGTTCCAAGGCCTTCTCAAGGTCCTGCTTGTAGTCCATCAGGTCCGTGATGTCCTCGGCGATCGACTCATAACCTTGGACCTCCCCATTAGCAACAATTGGGTTGAGTGTGAGATGGAAGGACCTCATATTTCCATCGTCGTCGACCATCTCCAGTTCCCCGCTGGTGTGATCCCCCTTCATGACCTCGTTCTCCAATCTCTGAAAGGTCTCGACCCCTTTGGGTCCCAAGAGCTTATGGAGATTATTGACAGGCCCCTCATCCTCATCCATACGAAGCAGGGAATGACTGGAGGGTGAGAAATAGTAGTAACCCAGGTCCTTGTCCTTCATGAATACGAACTTGTCCTGCTCTCCGATTATTCGATTGAGGGTGTATCCCTCCCAACGGAGTATTGTGATGGCCGCGCCCACCAGGACATATACAAATGACCTTGCAAGCACTGGAACCCATTCGCTCCGGGGAATCGTCTCCAAAGCGATGCCGAATAGCAGATACTCTGATACATAGAACACTGCGATGCAGATTGAGAAGTTTATGCCGTTGCGTGGGAACCAGTATGCCGTCATTATGATGGGCAGATAGAAGAAATGGGGGAAAATGACGTTGATACCGTTGTACAGGCTGACAAGAGATATGATTACGATGGAGAATGTGACAAGGAATATGGCGTAAGTCTTCTGTTGTATTGTGAGTTGACGGCCGGATGCTCTGAGGAGGAGTCTATTGATCCTTCTATATGGCGTTCGAGAATCGGAATCCCGTTCTCCCGCTTGCCGTTCTTCAGACATCCTATCACATTATGCCCCTGATCACTAACCGCATGGCATATAGGCTAGTTGGAATTCAACCTCTAGACTATATAATGTTTTTACTCCGTTATGAATCTGACATCACGGCCCAGATGGGGGGCACACCATCTTCAGAGATTAGTGGACACAGGTCTCCAGTCTCTTCCCCAATGGTGGCGATATCCCATTCGATATCTGTTCGTTCCGTTACAAAACTAATTTATTATCATATCTGTTATCAGATTCGATACAATGAGCAAGCTTCTTCTGCAGGAGGACTTCAAGAGCACATTGCTGGAGTCTCTCGGCAAAGAGGGAAGATCGATCAGTTCCCTCGCCAAGGACCTGGAGAGGTCAGGATACAAGATCCATAGGCTCATCATCACAGGTTATCTGCGAGCCCTGGCCGATATGGGGTTGGTGAAGGAGAAGGATGTACCTCCGTCGAAGGTCTACATACCACTGAAGATCCATGATGACAATGTTTATACACGTGCCAACCAGGCGGCGAAAGAGACCTCCTCAGACCCTGATAGTCGTACATTGCAGATACTAGCACACCTCCTCCGCAGACCCGTGTTCGAATCAGAGCTCAGAATGGCCGGTGTGGATCTGATAAAAGGGAAGAGGGTGGACAGCGATAGGATGAAGGATATGCGAGCGAGCATGCCCAAACGTTTACGGGCACGTTTCCCGGCCGGCGAACCAGCCTATGAACCGGACGAGTATCTGGGTGCTGAGGATTACACAAGGGCCTTGGAATCTTTATCGGTCTCCATGACACAGTGCCGACATCTGGTGCTGGATTCAAGACAATCTAAACTCCTCTGACCTGGCAACATATTTATCTCAAGATTGGTTTCAAGTGGGTATGGACATCGACGGAATCGTGGAAAAGATCAGGAACTTCCCGGGGATAACCCGAAAGCATCCCATCCAAGAGGTAGTAGGCTATCTTCCCACTGCCGATTTCAGCGATGTCCTGGCCTCAGCAGGCGAGGATGCCGCGGTCATCAGACACGGGGATGAATGCCTTCTGTTCGCCGCCGACGGTATCATGGAGTCTTTGATGAAGACCAACCCATACTATGCGGGTTATTTCGCCGTGCTTGTCAATGTGAATGACATAGCCGCCATGGGAGGACTGCCACTGGCCATGGTCGACATCGTCTCCATCAAGGACAACAGGATATGCAGCCAGGTCCTGAAGGGCATGGAGAGGGCGGTGCGTAAGTTCAAGGTCCCCATCGTTGGAGGGCACACCCATCCCGATTGTGCATACAATGCCATCGATGTATCCATAATCGGAACCGCCCCTTGTGATGAGGTGATATACAGCCATACCGCAAAGGCCGGTGACGATGTGGTTTTCGTCATGGACCTCGATGGATTCTATCCTCCCGACCTGCCCCATGCCTGGGATACCACCACCGACAAGGATGATGAGCTGGTTCGCAACCAGATACTCACGATGAGGCGTATCGGCAGCGAGAAGTTGGCATCTGCTGCAAAGGATATGAGCAACCCAGGATGTCTTGGGACTTTGGGCATGCTCCTTGAGACCAGCGGCAAAGGTGCCATTGTGGACCTCTCACTGATACCCTGTCCCCCCGATGTCGATTTCAACCAATGGTTGGTGTCATATCAGGGTTGCGGTTTCGCGATCACCTGCCCCGCATCCTCGAGCCAGCGTATACTCGAGATTTTCCAAGAAGTCGGGATGGAAGGCGCGGTCGTGGGCAAGGTGGAGAAGGG
>SKGM01000005.1 GCA_007117455.1 Candidatus Methanomethylophilaceae archaeon | reverse complement strand
GGTGCTCCTGAACTCCCTGAACCTGGGTATCGTGGACGTGCACAGCGAGGGCGCCAACCTGGAGAAGCTCTACATGGAGCTGGTCAAGGAGACGAGGTGATCGCATGGCCACACAACTACCGAATGACTTCCAGCAAGCGACGATAATCATGAGGTATGAATTCCTCAAATACCTGCGGGGAAAGAAGATCCTGGTCTTCGTGGCTTTGTTAGCATTGATACTGGGTCTTCTGACCGCTATGCCTTATCTGCTAGGGGATGGATTACCGAGCGACCCTAAGGACTTCATGCTACTATACCTTGGATTCAGCACCATATTGATCATTTTGGCGGTCACACTGTTCGGAGCTGACTCCATCGCCTCGGAGTTCGAGCACCGTACAGGTCTGCTACTGCTCCCACGCCCCCTAAAGAGGGAGGCACTGTTCGCCGGGAAGTTCATGGCCAGCTTCCTGGTCTCAGCAGTGATGATATCAATATACTATCTGGTTGTCTTCATACTATCCTATGCGATAACCGGCGGTATTGTTAGTGATGCCTACACGTCCCTAGGGGTCGCACTGCTGTATGTGCTAGCCGCGACCGGATTCGGTTTCATGCTGAGCTCCTTCATGGCTCGCGGAAACACAGCCGCCATACTGCTATTCGCCACTCTGCTGCTGATATTCCCGATCATCGATTCGGTGTTCATGCTCGCGGAGATAGAGCCTGTTTTCAGCCTCTCATACTCCGGTGATGCAGCCTACAATGCCGTTGCCGGCCTGGTCACCGAGGATTCGTTCGGCTGGACGATATATTATGCACAAGTAGGAACGGCAGCCGTGGTCTTGACCGCCTGGGCGATTCTGACCACGATGATAGCAGCTCTGAAGTTCAAGAGGCGCGAGTTCTGAACCGGTCTACTTAAGAAACCTTTTCCCACATTTCTTTATTCTCTGAAATGAGCGTTCCATCTCAACCTCTGCATACCTGTCTTATGGATATGCTCAGACCTAACGCCATGACCGCGAAGATCAGACCGACCAGGAAACCTGCCTCGAATCCACCCACCATGCTCCCAACATCCGGTGAGGGGCCTGCCACCATCTGATAAACGGCAGGCATCGTCGCAACTCCTATGAGGGTACCGACCTGTCGGATGCTCTGATGCATGCCGGATGCGGTCCCTGCATGCTCCGAAGGTACAATGCAGAAGATGCGCCGATTGTTGGGCGCATTGAAGAGGCCGTGGCTGACCCCCATCAACATAAGTCCCAACACGGTGATGGCCACACCCGTAAAACTGCCCATTATGACGAATGTCACCATCGCTAAAACCATGACGCCAGTGCCTGTCAGGGTTATCAGGTAGGATCCGTTTCGATCCGCATACCCTCCTGCAAGGGGTCCGAGGATGATAATCAGCAGGGCAGGAAGAAGAAAGAGCAAGCCCGTGGATGAAGGGGGCAATCCCTGAATATGCTCCAGATAGAAGGGTAGGAGAACCATTGAGCCTGAGTAGGTCATGTAGATGAATGACATGCAGAATAGAGGGAGGATTATCTGCGGTGATCCAATTATGGCTGGCTCAAGAAGTGGATGCTCTGCCCTGCCCTGCCTCGACAAGGCGATCATAACGCCTGCAGAGGCCATGACCATCGAGATCATCACAAGGGTCGTGAACCCATCTATGAGTAAACGGTTGAGAGCTAGGACAGAGAAGAGGACAGCTATGAAGGCGGCGACGGTCTGCAGAATGTCCGCCGCATGACCGTCACCTCCGCTGACCGGGATGAAGAACCAAGCTAGAATGAAGCCCGCCAGCCCGATGAAGGAGCCGAGATAGAATATCCAATTCCACTGGATGTATGTGATAATCAGTCCAGATGCCAATGGGCCCAGCATGAAACCAACGGCTCCGAAGACGGAGAAGTAACCCAGACCCTTGCCACGGACCTCTTCGGGGAGGTTCAAGGAGACGATTGCGAAGTTCACTGAGACCATCATCGCAGTGCCAATGGCGGAAAGCCCTCGGAACACTATGAGGGCAGAGAAATCATCAAGGTGATAACTGATGCCGGCTGCCAGGTTCATAACTGTGAATATCCCCATACCTGCGATGAAGAGTCGTCTATGTCCGATCACATCACCCGCTTTACCGAAGGGTAGGAGTAGTCCGCAGAGAACCACGCCATAGGCTATTACCAACCAAGCCGAGCTGGCGACATCCAAACCATAATGGGTGGTGATGGTCGGCAGAGCGATGTTGACCATGTTGATATCGAATGAGAGGAGGAAAAGACTCATGGCCGCGGTGCTGATGATCAGCAGCTGCCTCCTCGACTCTTCGGTCATGGAAATCTGATAGTATTCCTGATGTAAAACATGCTCTTGTTCCTCACACCCGGCACTCCTTGGATATGGATGCTGTAATCAGCAATGCGATTATCGCGAACAGCAGTCCGAGTAGGAATGATGCCTGGAAACCTATGAGCATCATACTCGTGCTGGGGTCCGGACCTGCGAACACCTGGAAGATGGCAGGCATTGTGGCGGCGCCGAGGACATTACCGATGTGGCGGAGGGTCTGATGCATACCTGAGGCCGCACCCATCCTGTCGATGCTCACCGAACAGAAGACACGACGGTTGTTGGGTGCGTTGAAACCGCCATAGCTCAATCCCATCAATATGAGGCCCAGCAGGACGAGTGTCAGAAAGCCGAAGTTCCTGAGGCTCAGGAAGACCAACATGGACAGTATCATGGTCGAGGCGGCGATGAGCGTGATACGATAGGACCCTTTGATATCGGAAGCCCTCCCCGAAGCGGGACCGAGGAATGAGATTATGATTGCGGGTATGATGAACAACATACCCATCGCGGCGGCATCAAGTCCTTGGATGTATTCCAGATAGAAAGGAAGTATCACCATCGACCCTGAGAAGCACATGTACAGGAAGGACATGGATAGGAGGGGCAGTATGACCCGAGGCTCGAAGACCAGTTGGGGGTCGAGAAGAGGGATCTCGGACACCCTCTCCCGCCAAATCACAACAATGCCCGAGACCAGAGCAACAAATGCGGACACTGTCACCAGCGTTGACATACCATCGATCAGGAAACGGTTGATTGCCAGCACAGAGAAAAGTACGGTTAAGAAGAACGCACCGGTCTGCACCAAATCAGCGTTCCGTCCGCCGCCTCCACTATCCGGTATGACCTTGAAACCCAAAGCCAGACCTCCGAATGCTATCAGGGCGAGAAGTATGAATATGGAGTTCCAAGGAAAGAATGTCAGCAACATTCCGGATGCGATCGGTCCAGTCATGAAACCCAAGGAGCCGAAGACCGCTGAATAACCCAAGCCTCGCCCCCTTACTCCGGCTGGAAGGTTCAAGGATATTATGGCGAAATTGACTGAGAGCATCATACCTGCTCCGATAGCCGAGAATGATCTCATGATGACGAGGAGCAGGAAGTCATCGAATAGTATGCTGAGACCCGCCCCCAGGTTTGCCAGGGCAAATATGGTTATGCCAGTGAGGAAAAGTTTCCGGTGGCCGATGACATCCCCCGCCTTACCGAATGGCAGCAGAAGGCTACAGAGGATGATACCATGCACGATAACCAACCATGTCGAGGTGGCTATCTCCAGGTCGAAATGATCGGTTATGGTGGGGAGGGCGATGTTCAACATGTTGATGTCGAAAGCGATCAGAAAATTGCCTATGGCTGCTGCACTCACCAAAAGCAGTATTCCCTGGCCCCTGTCCTCAGACATGCTAAGGACAACTGTTTATCAGCCTAAATATTGTTCTCAATCCAAGTGCCGGATCACCTTTTCCTGAAGACCACTGACATCCAGTTCCTATCCTCTAATAGATGAATCGACGATTCATAGAGTTCCCGAGGTAACATGCGGACCATCTCATCCGGGTCCAAAAGCTTCAAACCATGCTTGCGGGCATTCTCCTCATTACGCTCTCTGAAATCCGGATGAGGGTACGCCTCAGAGCAGATCAACATCGTACCGCCCGGCGATAGGACACGGCCAAGCTCCTCCATCCCCATCCTCAGGTCATCCCAGAAAAAATAACTCTCGAAGCTCATCACAAGATCGAAGGATCCGTCATCGAACGGAAGATCCTCTGCTCCGGCCCTCACAAGCTCCATACCCTCATCGATCAGGTCCGGATGCATCTCTGAACAGAATGCCAACGCATCCTCAGAGATGTCGACCCCTGTTAGTCGGGCATTCTTCCATACGATGGAGGCTTGTCTGAGGCCTATCCCTCCCCCACAGCCGACATCGAGTATGCTGAGGGGGGAGACATCTGCAAGCATGGAGATCCCCCATTGTGTGAGTGGGAGGTGCTCCATATTCATCCTCTCCATCACCTCACGCCCCTGAATGCCAGTGGGTTTTCCGAACTGGGATTTCCCGTGGTCCATGTTGGATTTAGCAACAAGGTGGTATAAGGCAGATTCCATAATTTCATTTCAAAACATTGTGAACAAGGCCGTTTAGGACCATAGTGAAAAAAAATAATTATCATAATATATCGAATCGCACCTTAAGAAATCCGATAGACCATGGACGAACTAGACATGCGGTTGGCCATCGAACTCGCGACCGATACAAGAATCACCTTCCGGGAGTTGGCCAAAAGGTTGAACCTATCTGTCAATGCCGTCCATAAGAGGTTCAAGTCCTTGCAGGACGAGGGTATCATCTACTGTCTAACCACCACTCCATATCCCACTGCGGTGGGTTCTTCATTGTGGTTGC
This sequence comes from Candidatus Methanomethylophilaceae archaeon, assembly GCA_007117455.1. GTDB lineage: Archaea > Thermoplasmatota > Thermoplasmata > Methanomassiliicoccales > Methanomethylophilaceae > PWHV01. The sequence continues at coordinate 1,868 of SKGM01000005.1, read as the reverse complement.
TGGCGGCCAATTTCGACTCAAGGATGGAGTACACCATCGCCAAGACGCTGGCAGATGAGGAGATGGCCATAACCGTTTACACAACGACCGGCAACAGGGCATACATCCTGTTGGCATCGATACCTGGGGAGGACATCGAGTCAGCCGCTCACTCACTAGCGGAACGTAACAATCTCCAGGACGTCTTCCTAGATGAGATAGCCATCCCTCCCCACAAAGGATTGCTGGATAGGACTGACCATTGTATAATTTCCGCCATGAAGGATGACTCAAGGCGCCCTCTGCAAGAGGTATCAGACATCACCGGCATCAGCATGAAGACACTTAAGAAAAGGTTGAAAAGGTTGATGGAGGACAATCTTGTATGGATGAGGTTGAAATGGTCCCCATTGATCACTGGCGACTTCTATTGCCTGATGACCGCAACCCTCTCAGACCCCTCCAGGCTCAATGAGATGTTCAATGTGGCTAAGAAGGATTGCGGTAATAATCTTACCAGCATCATATCTTTCAAGGGCAACCCCGATCAGGTAATATTGAGCCTATGGGGTAGGAGAATGGCTGATATCCAGACATGCAAGAACCGTCTTCTGGTATCCGGTCTTTTCTCCGATGTGAGTTACCAAATCCTGACGGGCAAGGAGGAGTCTGACAGTTGGTTGGACAAGGTTTCAAGGAACGTCTGCAGCAAAAGGAATGATGACATCCTCCAAGGCCCGTAAGAGTTCTTCCCCGGAATCCGTACCCAACAGTATCCGGCTGCTGTATATGGTCTCCAGCAACACGCCCTGATGCCCACTCATCGAATATTTGCGGTTACGGAGGCTCAGAAGCTGGAACCTTATGCCCCATCCTCCGCCATCAGACAATCCGACATCGTCCACCATACTGACCGACTCAATCTCGCTGGCATAAATCCTCCTTTTAATGAAGGGACGGTATTCAATCAAAACCCCGTCATCGTCGACTAGGATGACCATCCTGCTGTAGAGGATTAGTGCAGGCATACCAAGGCCTATCACGGCAGATATCGGGATGATAGCCCAGATTGGAAGATGGTCGGTCATCGAACCGGTTTCCAAAACCAATCCCAGCAAGGGTATCAGGGTCGCAGCCAGGAACAGGAGGGTACAGGCAAAATAGACGATTGGCGGTTTTTTATCCTGGATCTCCTTGTAGATGATTCTGCCCATACTCGGGACTCGGTGATCGAATATTAATCCCTCTGTCCCATGGTACTTGTAAAAAATGGTACCTTGTGAACGAAGCAACATTGGGGATCCAATCGTAAAAAACGAATATAAAGTGTGGAAAATGTTTGATCACTGCGGATGCAGTACTGTCCTAGAACCTGTCGCGCCGCGGGGGGGCGTGCTTCCTGAAGCACTCCCTGCAGTAGACGGGTTTTCCCTGGGTGGGCTTGAAGGGCACTTCGCATTCCTGGTTGCAGTCGCTGCAAGTGGCCTTGTGGAATTCCCTGGGGGGTCTATCCCTGTCGAAAGACATACTTTTTCATCTCCTTTTCTTATAAGATCGATTTCCGTGAATACATGCCTAACTTAACAATACGTCTTGTTCTTAGGGATATGACCAGGCATTAGTCCTCCGTGTGACCAATCTAAGGGTTACTCGGCGTTCTAGTATAATAACCTGGTGATACGGACAACAAACCCAGTCCCATCACGGTATCGGTGAATGGGCTCTGAGTTGATAATCTAAAAATCAAGAACAATGAAAATTTTTTAAGAGGTTTGGTCCTGCCGGAAGCAGTACGATCTTAGAACCTGTCGCGTCGCGGGGGAGCGTGCTTCCTGTAGCAGTCCCTGCAATAGACGGGCCTTCCCTGGGAGGGCTTGAAGGGCACTTCG
>SKGM01000060.1 GCA_007117455.1 Candidatus Methanomethylophilaceae archaeon | reverse complement strand
GTGGGCCCAATGAGATTTGAACTCATGACCTCCCGGTTATCAGCCGGGCGCTCTAACCAATCTAAGCCATGGGCCCCTGTGATGGAACCTCGAATATAGCTAAACGATAAAAAGCTTTCCATCTGATATATGTGCCAGACTTCTTGAGATGACATCTCAGTGAACGCCATTCCTGTTTTATAAGAATTATCTGCAAACACTTATCAATCGTCATGACTCTTGACTATAGTGTGAGAAAGATCCGAGTCCTGGCCCTAGGTATCGAACTGTCCACCCAGAAGCTCATTGAATTGGGCAGGGAGGCTGGAATGGATCTTTCATTCGTGTCTAAGGACATCCATGACGGACTTTCAACATTCTGGGATGACCCTCCGGACATGTCCTTGATCCATGTCAAACCTGAAGAACTGGATGACCACATGGATAAGATATCGGATGTCTCACGTCGTTACAAGGTACCTATTCTCCTGCTCTCCTCATACTTGGACCGTGAGACTGCCAGATGGGTCAGGGAAATGGTCGAAGACTGCATCCTCTCCGATGAATTGAGGGAAGAGGATGTGATTTCTTGGATATCAGCAAAAAGAGAAAGCTCGATACCATTGTCAGAGAGGAACCAAGTCCTAATCAACATGGATATCGACAATCCACTGGGGCATTGGTCAGTGGATGTGTCAACAGGGAAGGTCTCGATGAGTGGTTCCCTACCTTCACTTTTGGGTCTGGAGGAAGGGACCAGGGAAATATCACTGGAAAAATTCAAATCCCTTATGCCTGAAGAAACGTTGAAGAGGTTCCTACCATTCCTCGAATGTGATGGCACAGACTGTTCCAGGACCTTCCAGATGGACATGGAAATCATGCATCCGGGCCAACAAATGCTGCGCTTCACACTGAAAGGTCGCCGACTATGTGATTCCCATGAGGATGTCCACCGTGTGGAGGGGATAGCTTTCGACCGCTTCCAGGAAAAGACCTCGCCCGGTAATCTGAGGGAGAGGGACCAGGCCCTCAAATGGCTTGTCGAGCATGGGGACGATTTGATAATAATGGCCCGCCTCCAGGGGGAGATAACGTACATGAACCCTGCGATGGAGACCTTCCTGCGGAATGTGTTAGGCGGTAGCATGAATCAGGACCTTTTCGACATCCTGAAACTGGAAAAGCGCGAGGATTTCCAGGTCTCAGAGGCCACCAATATGTTCCAGGTTTCATATGGAAAACCAATTTCTAAATGGGTGCAATGGTCCATATCGCCCGTCCCTGCTCTGGATGGTTACACTCTGGTATGCAGGGGTAAGGACATAACCAAAGAGGTCGAATCGGATCGGGAGAAGGCGCTGCTCTACGATAACATCGCCAACTTCGTGAGCAACACCCCCGGCGTGATGTTCCGATGTCGGGCCGATGCCCATTACACGATGTTGAGCATCAGCGACGATATCGAGAATCTGACCGGCTATCCCTCATCCGACTTCATAAACAATAATGTGAGGACATTCGCCAGCATAATTCATCCCGAGGATCAGCATTCCATCAATCATGTCATATTGGAAGGGATCGAAAAAGGGAAGGAATACGTCATCCGCTACCGTATCCTGGCCAAGAACGGGGATGTGGTCTGGGTTCAGGAGAATGCGAATCCGGTGTTCGACGATGATGGGTCATTGAGTGTTTACGGAATACTCACCGATGTGACCGAGATCTATGACATGGAGGAGGCCAGGAGGCAGAGCGTCGATAGGTATCGCAGCCTCTTCAACAATATGCAGACCGGTTTCGCCGAACAGACATTGGTGTTCGATGAATACGGTAATGTGGAGGCCCTGGTCTATGCGGATGTTAATCCCGCCTTCGAGTCCGAGACGGGTCTACCACGGACGGTCATCGGGAAATCCATCAAAGAGGTGATGCCCAATTTTGAGGATTTCTGGTACAACGCATTCGTCGAGGTCGGTCTGACCGGAAAGCCCAAACAGCACACGAACTACGTGAAGGATGTCGACAGATGGTTCGATGTGTTCATCTTCAGTCCCGGCAAAGGCCGCGTCGCCCAGATATTCCTGGACATAAGTGAGCAGATGCGTCTCACCACCCGTGTCGCGGAGAGCGAGGACAAGTATCGAGGCCTGTTCAACACCATGCCGGTGGCCTTCGCCCTCTGTGAGATCACTCGGGTTCCGGAGGGTAAGACGGATTTCACCCTTTTGGAGATGAATCCGTCCATGAGGGAGCTTAGTGAACGGGCTGGAAATCCGACTGATAAGATACCTCACCGTTGGAGCTGGATACCCCGCTGGTCTACAGTGATCGATACCCAGATGCCTTTGGACTTTGAGGACCGATTGCCTGAAAGTGATATCTGGGTGCACGTGTTGTCCTTCCCGGTCTCCGGAGGACGTTTTGCTGTTTTCATAAACGACATAACAGAACGGGTGATGATGGAGAACTCGTTGAAGTCGGCCTACGATGAGAAGAGCCTTTTGCTGCAGGAGCTCAACCACCGGGTCGGTAACAACCTGCAGATGATGATGTCCATGCTGCAGTTGCAGATCATGAAGATGAAGGACAAGGATGGTACCGCTCCCCTCATCATGACCCAGAACCGGCTTACCGCCATGGCCAGGGCATATCAGCATATCTACTCGACCGGCCCGGGGGAGGCGATCGAACTCGGTCGGTTCGTCCGCAACCTGGCCGATGACATATTGGACAACATCCCCGGAGGAGGGCACTTCGAACTCAGAATCGAAGACCTGAAAATCAATGTGACACTTGAGAGCCTGGTCTATATAAGCTTCATACTCAATGAATTGATCAGCAACTCCGCCGTCCATGCGCTCAAAGGCCGGGAATCGGGTAGGATAGACATCGGCCTGAACATGGATGACGATGGACTCCACATCAGATATGGCGACGATGGCCCTGGGCTTACTGACCTGGATGCCCTTCGGGTGGATCCAGAGTGTATCGGTATGAGGATGGTGATAACCATGCTCGAGAGGCAGTTGGGGGGCAGCATAATGCTCCGAACAGACCCATGGTCTCTGGAGATCGTCATCGGCAATCTGAGAAGACAGACCTGGGCACCGTTATCCTGAGCGGAACATCACGCCCATGGGGTCACCCAAAGCACGTGCCTTGACCTCGATGAAATCAACATCAGAGGAACCGTCGATGTTCTCGAAGTTGCTCCGGTCCACCTCCACCTCCACCGTTATGTTGACCCCTCCGGCCTCAGCGGCCTTGCGGATGGCCCGGTCGGTGGCCATCTCCTTGGCCCTCTCGATGGCCTCATGTAGGCGGCGGGCCTTGGCGCGCGGAGCGAAGTCACTCGCGATCTGGTAGCCTCCCCCCTTCAAAGGTCGGATGATGACCGAGGTGTACTCTGATACCTTGGAGCAGATGGTTCCCACCGCATTACCCACGTCGTTGTCCTGTGGTATAACGACCTCCATCCCCAAACGCTCCTGGAGGGGGGGCAGGAAAACGTATGATGGGCCGCCGAGGCCCACGATGGGTATGCTCACCCGCATCGACACATCGACCAGGTCCATGTAACCGTCCCCCACCGCGGTCTTAAGGATCCTCCTTAGCGAATCGGTCATGTCCAGGTCGCCGGTCTCATCGATCATCACCTTACGGATGATGCCCATGCCCAGTTCGGACACGATTCGATGGAGGGCCTTGTCCATGTACTGTTGCGGTGTCATATTGGATTGGGAGGCCTCTTGGATTAGGCCATAGTGCGCAGCATCCACATCACCGGGGATGAACCTGCCTTTGACATGCAGGAGGTCTGTCGGAGTCAACCCGGTCATGATGACATTCCCGTAGTCAATAAGCCTGCCCACAACCCTCTCCGCGGTCGCCATAGCGGGGTTGGAATCCAATATCTCCTGCAGGGTGCAGGGGGCATTGTCCCTTATGTAAAGGAAAAGCTCCCCCTCCTTTCCATCAAGTTTACCGACCTTGGTGCTGTGCGGTATAAGGAAAAGGTTGCCGTCCCTTCTCTTGAGCCTTTCGAGCAGTCCCGGGTAACGTAGGGCTGCCATGCTCAGAGGCACCACCCTCTGAGGTCCGATTTCAATCCGATCATTCTTACCACGGTGGATGTGGGAGTCTCCGCCCAATCCGATGGTGAGTGCGTCCATGGCCTTCACATGGGTCCGCCTGTTGCCTATGACCGCCCCCTCCTTGCTGACGGTCGGGAGCCCCTTCCTGATGTATACGATGTCAGTTGACGTGCTGCCCATGTCCACAACTATGCAGTCCTCGTACTGAGAAAGGAACTTGCCGCCCAGGGCGGATGCGGCCGGGCCTGACATTATGGTCTCAACCGGCCTTGCCCGGGCGGTGGAGATGTCCATCATGGTACCGTCCCCCCTGAGCACCATGACCTTGGCATCTATCCTCTGCTTCTCGAGCATGTAGCAGACATCGTTCAGGAAATCATCGATGATCGGTAGGAGCTTGCCGTTGAGGATGGAAGTGGTGGTCCTCTCCCGTACTCCAAGGTCCTTTGAAAGCTCATGGGCCGCGATAACAGGTAGATTGCACCACTGTCTGATGAGTCCTCTGGCCCTCTCCTCATGGGCCGGGTTGAGCACGGAGAACCTGCTGGATACGACGATGGCATCGACCTTCCCCTCCATCACCCTGACGGCCTCTTCCAGTCCTGGCTCGTCCAGTCCCTGGTCCACGCGGCCTCTCACATCATGGCCGCCAGCGATGTACCTGCTGATGTCCGATCCCGGGGACCAATCCTTTCCGGGGTCCCATCCTATTCCTATGAGCCCTACCCTACCTCCCCTACCTTCGAGTATCGAGTTAGTGGCCAAGGTGGTGGAGAGTCCAACGAACTTCACTTCATCAGCCTGAAAAGTCCTCTGTACCATCAACTCCTCCAGGGCCTTCATCATCCCGATGATGAGGTCCTGGTGGGTCGTAGGGGTCTTCGCTCTGGCCAGGACCCGCCTGGATTTCACGTCCATGACTATGGCATCGGTGTATGAGCCCCCGGCATCGATGCCCATCCCCAAGGTCCTATCCGTTCTCTCACTCATTCCGACCTTGATTACCATGACCGCTGAAATAACTTGTCAGGCCGACCACAGCTATGGATGATTCAACACTTAGATATATCATGGACTGCGATTCGAGTGGACCGTTGGTGTCCAGATGATAGGAAAAGTGGAACAATTGGTGAACAGCCTCAATGGCCGTTACAAAGAGAGGGAGGATGAGATATCCGGTGCTCTACTGGCGCTACTGTCCGGAGAGCACGTGCTGTACATCGGACCTCCCGGGACCGCGAAGAGCATGTTGGCAAAGGACATCTGCCGATGCCTGGACCAAAGCAACTTCTACTATTATCTTCTGACACGCTTCACATCCCCGGAGGAGGTCTTCGGCCCCCTGTCCCTGGTGAGTCTCAAGGCGGACGAGTTCCGGAGGAGGACGGAGGGCTACCTGCCAGATTCCAACATCGCCTTCCTGGATGAGATATTCAAAGCCAACAGTTCCATCCTCAACAGCCTGCTCACCATCCTCAACGAGAAGAAGTTCCACAACGGGAGGGATGTCATGGATGTACCACTCTACTCCCTTTACGGCGCATCCAATGAGCTCCCGGAAGAGGAGGAGGGGCTGCACGCCCTTTATGACCGTTTCCTGTTCCGCTATTATGTGGCACCGATAAGCGGGGACGAGAACTTCGCCCAGGTGATCTCCGCCAAGGACAAAGGATTCGACCCCCCGGTGCAGATATCGATGCATGACATCATGGCCAACAGGGATGTCGCCAGGGGCCTGGACATCGACGACGAGGTCTTGGCCACCATACTCGCCCTCCGTGAGGAGTTCCGAAGGTCGGACAGGTACGTATCCGACAGACGTTGGAAGAAGACGGTCGATGTGATGAGGGTCGCCGCCGCATCATTGGGTAAGGAGAGGGTGGACATCAGCATGCTCCCCCTCTTGCAACATCTGCTATGGGACATACCGGAGGAGAAGGAGGCTGTAAGACGCAGCATATTCGAGTCCTGTGTATCCCACGGAGTCAACCTCACCAATCTCAAGCAGGAGGCGGAGGAGCTCTTCCGCCTGGCGGTCTCATCCCGGAACCTGGTCGATGCCGACGCCCGATTCCCACGCATCGTCTACTGCTATGATTGCAACAGCTCCTTCACCAACCTCGAGGTATTGAGGAAACACCACGACACCCATCCGAAACACAGCTACATGGACCCCTTCGATGATTCCCGGGGCAGGTCCAAGGGATTCCGTAAATACGGCTACGAGGAGCTGGTCAACATGCTTGAGAAGGAGCATGGTTGGAAACTTACGGAGAAGACGGAGACTCCGCAAAGCCGCCTCTACAGGAAAGAGGTCAAGGAATTGAGCGATAGACAGAAGGAGGCCATGCAGGGCCATGACAGGGAGAGGGCGGACCTCCTCGAGGATCTGCAGGCCAACATATGGCTGTCCCAGAGGGACCGCAAGGACCTCCAGTTGATATTCGACCATCGGATAGTGGTGCTGCAGGAGATAAGCATCCTGCTGGACGACATCGAGAAGGTACTTGATTGATCATGGAAGACGACCTGGGCACAAGGGTCAGCGCCGCAGCGCTGATAGAGTCGCAGGAGATAAGGGACATAATATCCCGTCCGCGCAAGATACCGCGTAAACGACGGGAGGAGATAGCCCTCATAGCAGCTGAGGAGCTGCTCGGCACCCATGAGATCAAGGATCACCGATCATTCATCGACAACTACGGCATCCTGTTGAACCTACTGGTCTCACTCCGCTCCTCGGATCTCTGGCAACGCCTGAAGGACATATCCAGGAATAACGACCTGATGCCCATAGTGATCCTCAGGATGTTCCTCCCTTTCGTGTATGACATCCTGGAAGGGGCCCTGGACCTGAAGTCCGCCCTCCCCGAGGAGGTGGACCGGCTGTTCAAGGCCCAGGAGCAGCTCTGGGATGAGGACGTCGATGAGGAGAAGAAGGAGGACGTCGACCCCAGCCAAGCCATATTCGATGAGGTGATGAGGGACACCTTGAAAGGTAAACTGTCGGAGATAAACATCAACCTCCAGGCCGACATCAGGGTCATGGAGCTCCTGAGCATGCTCTTCCCGGGCAAGGGTTTCGATTACACGGTCCGTGAGCTGCACCGGGAGTTCCTGGCCAATCTCGAGGACTATGCGGACCTGGTGAAGAGGAATGATGACCTGCAGCGCATAGTCGACATAATCGGTCGCATGGAGATGGAGCTGGGCAGTAAGAGGGAGTCCAAGACCGCCGGGCATTCGGAGTTCCACAGCATCCGACTGAGCAATGACATCCAGCGGATGCTACCCAGTGAACTGATGAACCTGGTGGATGTGGATCTGGAACCCATCTTCTACGCCAAGTTCATGGAGAGTAAGCTGATGACCTATCAGCTCCGGGGAAAGGATAAGGTGTCCGGCATCCCCCAGGACAGAAGGAAAGGCCCGGTGGTGGCGATGGTGGACACCTCGGGATCGATGTTCGGGGAGCCAGAGGTCATAGCCAAAGCGGTCGTTCTGGCCATAGTCCGGAGGATGATACCAGAGGGCAGGGATGTCAAGGTGATCCTGTTCTCAACCGCGACCACCGAGATATCCTTGACCGACCGCAGGAAGATGGGCAAGGAGTTCCTGGACTTCCTCTCCTACACCTTCGGCGGCGGGACGGACTTCAACATCGCCCTCCGTGAAGGGCTGCGCTCTCTGCGCGAGGGGGAGTGGCAGGGTGCGGACCTGATGTTCGTCTCCGATGGCTACTCCGTGCTCAACGACCCGGCGCATATGGATGAATGGAGCGTACTCAAGAGCGCCAATGACGTCCGGGTCTTCTCCATCATCATCAACAACGACAATGCGGGAGGCCTTAGTGAGATCTCCGATCACATATACATCCTGGATGAGGAGACCATACAGGACAAGGGCGGGGAGTACGGCCGTCTCATCGGTGACCTGATCTGAACGTCTGCATGTTGTCCACGAATCGCATCGGCATGTCCGGTCGGTTCCCGAAGTGTATGTGGGTGTAGGATGCCAAGGTGTTAGCTGCTATCATGCCGTCCTTTCCGTCACTTATCCCTTTACCTCTGTTCATCCGGTATGAGAACCGGACATCACCCACCCGATGTGCATGGGAGTAGTGGAACTCGTGTCCGCGGAAAGCCTCCCCCGCCGCCGCCAGAGGCCCGTCCTCCTGCGTGACCACCTCGACGTATCCCAGGGCCTTGAGGTCCTTGGTCATGCGGGTGGAGACGTCGAAAACGCCACACATGCGGTGCTTGGCCCCCTCAAGGTCCTCCATGGACTCCGTCAGATACATCATGCCCCCGCATTCGGCATATATGGGCATGCCTGATACGGAGCATTCCCGCACCTCCTCCATCAGGCCATCGTTACCGGATAGTTCGGATGCGAACAGCTCTGGAAACCCTCCTCCGAAATAGAGCCCGTCCACATCGGGCATCGGGTCACTCATGGGCGAGAAGGGGACCAACTCCGCACCCCTGCTAACCAACATGTCCAGGTTGTCCTGGTAATAGAAGTTGAAAGCCTGGTCCATCGCCACGCCCAGCCTGACCTGGGGAGATTCTTCCCCGAAGACCGAGCCGTTTTCAGTCTCCTCCAGGTCAGGGGCCGACCTGGCAATATCAAGGAGCAGGTCCATGTCCAGGCTATCCATGATCAGGTCCCTTATCTGCTCGTATCTCCCATCGGTGAACTGCTCCTGTGCCGGGACCAGACCCAAGTGTCGGCTTTTAAGGTTGATCGAATCCTGACGGCGGATGCCTCCCAGGAAAGGCACACCCCGTATCGAGTCCTTGACCATCCCTTCGTGGTTCTTCGAACCCACACGATTCGCTATAACGCCCCCCAGGTTGACATCGGGGTCGTAACGTCGGAAACCCTCGACGACCGCACCAACGCTTCGGGCTGACCCGGAAGCGTCCGTTATGAGTATGACCGGCGCTCCCAAGGTCTTCGCCAGATGGGCACTGCTCCCCTCCTCGTTGCGGCCATCCACTCCATCATACATGCCCATGACGCCCTCAATGACCGAAACGCCTGCGCCAGCAGCGGACCTCTGATATAGCTCCATGACCGAATCAGGGAACATCCATGTGTCGAGGTTGCGGCATTTCCGATCGAGCATCATGTCGTGATGCATGGGGTCCAGGAAATCAGGGCCTGATTTGTAGGGCTGGGGGTCCAGACCCATCTCCTTCAGGGCCAGAAGGATTCCGATGGTTATGGTGGATTTACCGATGCCGGAACGCTCTCCGGCTATGAGGATTCGCGGAGCCTTCATTGGTTGGATATATAATCCATCTAATTTAAACCATCTTCCTGTCGTTGACGAACGTTGTCCCGCGGGAAGGCGATGACGAATCGAGCTCCGTTATCCCCCTCCTCCCATATCCTGGCCTTCGATATCTCAAGGATCTCTTTACTCAGGAAAAGGCCGAAACCGCTGGTCTTCCCATATCCGTTCCGGAATATGAGTTCCTTCTCATCGTTCGGGACACCGCAACCGTCATCCTCGATGACGATGATGAACTCATCCCCCTCCCAGTATGTGGAGGCCCTCATCTCGCTTGCCCCTTCGGCATGGCATCTCCCGTTGTGGATGATGTTGTAGATCGCACGGCTTATCAGCGAATCTGAGAAGACCTCCACGTCCAGGACATCGATTTGGATATTCATCAGAGCGCCCAGGTCCGCCTCCTCCACCGCTTTATCGAAAACATCGCGCAGAGGTATCCAGTCCAGAGTGAGGCCCAATCCTTTGTAGGAGCGGTTGAAGTTGACCACCGCCTCGGCGATCAAACAACCATCCAGTATCTTGTTCAGGTATCTGTTCCTCTTCTCATCGTCATCAATGATCATGGCAAGTTCCGCATAACCGTGTATGACGGTCAGGTGGTTCAGCATATCATGTCGCGATATGCTGTTGAGAAGCTCCAGCTTCTCCAGGGCTATCCTGACCGAGTCGTGGTAGTGCATCACATCGGTGACGTCCCGTAGCATGTAGGCGGTCCCCAGGTCCTCCGCCCGAGCTCCTATGAGGGGGAATCGGATGGTGCTGTAGGTCCTGAGCTGACCGTGGATATCCAGTTTCACCAGCCCGGAATCACCTGTGCCCTCGATGGCATCGATGCATGCTTTGGGAAGAACGGAGACCGCGTCCTTTCCCCTGATCTGCTCGAAACACTTTGACATCAGGATCTCCGCGCGCTCGCTGGCATAAACCAATCTGCCCTCGGGGTCAAGGGCGAAAACGGCATCGTAAGCGTTCTCCAGGTTCAGGTTCTGGACGGCAGGTTCGTAGATGTAGATATTGAGGCGCAAGGATGCGATATAGGCTATGATCAGGAAGACCACATACAAAGATAGGCTGGCTATCATCGGGTCTCCATCGATGATATCGAAATTGAGATAGAAGGCCCCGAGGAGTAGAACGAAACCCCCGGCACTTATCAGGGTCAACGTCTCATGGTACCGCCCCCGGGCCTCAGTGAATGCTTGGAAAGGGAGGATTATCGTGAACAGTGAGCAGAACAATGCGAACAGGATGGGGGCAGCCGCCAGCCAATTGAGGTCCGGTACGACGTAGCCATATGCCTCTCCCATGATCGAGTAATCGTGAACGTAAAGCCCGAACGGGTTCAGAAGTGCTAGAAGGATGATGGCCACCGCGACCACTTTGATGGACTTCAAGCGGATGGGGTCCCAACCCTCCAACTTACGGGAGTAATCGATGGCTATCAACAAAGCCATGAATACGAAGAGATAGCCGATGGAATCTACAATTCTGTAAGCCAGGACCTTCACGGACTCCATCTCGGTGAGCGCCATGATGAGATAGGATGTCAATGCCACGATCAGCAGCACGGCCATGGGGGCGATCAGACGGTGCGGTTCTCCCCATCTCATCCTCAAGGAGCCATAGAGTATCGTCGAACAGGCGATGAGCCACATCATACAGACCCCTGCGAGTAGAATGATTCCATCGATGCTCATCGCTATCGTTTCAGGTTAGGTGTAGGAACCATATATCTATTTCGTAACGATGAATGTCTGGCGTCTCGCCCTCCAAACCATAGACATCCGCCAAAGTGACAACTTTTATCTATCCTTGAGGGGATGGTCGGATGATTGCCATGGGCCAGGGTTTGAAGAACAGAGGATATGCCCGGGAGGATGTCCAGGAGAGGAGACAGGCCGCTGAGGAGTTCAGCTCCACCAAGCTGGAGGTCACATCCTCCTACACCATCGACCCTGAGTCCGCCCGTTCCAACATTGAGAACATGATAGGCTGCATCCAGGTCCCAGTAGGCTACGTGGGACCAGTGAAGGTCTGCGGTGAGCATGCCGAGGGGGAGTTCCTGATACCCATGGCTACCACTGAAGGCGCACTTCTGGCATCTGTCAACCGTGGCTGCTCTCTGATAAACAAGTCCGGAGGTGCGAACGTCCGGGTCATCGGCGATAACATGACCCGCTCCCCGGTCTTCCGGGTCGATGACATCAGACACGGGTTGGATGTGATCGATTGGGTGGGTGATAACATTGATGCGATCCGGGAAGCCGCTGAATCCACCACCCGCCGGGGGAAGCTCCTGGGGATCGAAGCATTCCCCAACGGGAGGAACCTCTACCTCAGGTTCTCATACAGCACCGCTGATGCCATGGGCATGAACATGTGCACCATAGCCACCGAGGCCGCCGCCCGGAAGATCGAGGAGGCCACCGGTGCGGTCTTGGTATCCGTATCCGGCAATATGTGCACCGACAAGAAACCGGCCATGATCAACATGTTGTCCGGCAGGGGGAAGACCGTGCTGGCAGACTGCCTGGTACCTTCTGCAGAGGTCAAGTCGAGAATGGGGGCGGAGGTGGATTCCGTGGTGGAGACCAACTACCGTAAGAACCTGGTCGGAAGCTCCATGGCAGGGTCCCTGGGACAGAATGCACACGTGGCTAACATGCTGGCAGCCATGTTCATCGCCACCGGTCAGGACCCGGCCCAGGTCGTCGAGGGAAGCATGACGTCAACCCTTTGCGAGAATGTGGATGGTGACCTCTACATATCCGTTCGCATACCTGCATTGGAGGTCGGCAGCGTCGGAGGGGGGACCAAGCTCGCCACCCAATCTGAGATGTTGGATATGATGGGGTGTCGCGGAGAGGGCAAAGCCCTGAAATTGGCGGAGGTGATGGCCGTCGCGGTGCTGGCAGGCGAACTGTCCACACTCGGCGCCCAGGCGGCAGGCCATCTTGGAAAGGCGCATGCGGAACTCGGACGCTGAAATCAGGCTTCGGATACATTTAATAACGGAATCCACAATCAGTTGACGGATGCCAGTCATCAACTTCAACTATCATGATCTCTGCCGGCTCATCGGTGAGGAGTTTCCCAAGGATGTCCTGGTGGAGAGGATCCCCATGCTCGGGGCGGACATGCAGGACACCACTGACGATGATGAGATGTCAGTGGAGTTCTTCCCCAGCCGTCCAGACCTTTTCAGTGTCGAGGGACTAGCCCGTGCCCTACGCGCCTTCCTCGGTTTCGAGAAGGGTATGAGGAACTATGATGTTGAGGATAGCGGAATGGAGATGTGGGTGGACCCCAGTGTCAAGTCGGTCCGTCCAGAGATAGCTGCGGCTGTGGTTTGGGACGTCGATATCGACGACGCCTTCATCCGTTCACTGATGGAGGTCCAGGAGAAGTTACACATAACCATCGGGCGCAAGAGGTCCAAAGTCGCTATAGGGGTTCATGACCTGGATACGGTCAGAGCGCCCTTCCTCTATTCCGCTGTCGACCCCGAGTCGAAAAGCTTCGTACCATTGGGCAAGACCGAGTCATGGAATCTCCAGGAGATATTGGAGATGCATGAGAAGGGACGGGACTACGCCCATCTGATGGCGGGCAGGGAGATGTTCCCCCTGATCACCGACGCTGCCCAAGAGGTCATATCTTTCCCCCCCATAATAAACGGAACCCTGACCACCGTGACGGAGTCCACAAGGAATATTCTTATCGAGATGACCGGGACCGACCGTAAGGCGGTGGATGGGGCGATGAACATCCTTGTGACGGCCCTCGCTGAACGCGGTGGACGCATCGCGACCGTCAGGATGATGGGGGAGGAGGAGCGCGTAACCCCCGACCTCACCCCTGCAGTGTGGAGTTTGGATGTGGAGGAATGCAACCGTTTCCTAGGTACGTCCTTGGATGGGGATTCGATGGCGGACTGCCTCCGCTCCATGGGTCATGAGGCGCAGGCCAGGGGAGGAATGATCGAGGTCATCGCATCCGCAGTCCGGCAGGATCTCATCCATCCCGTGGACCTCATGGAGGACGTGGCGATCGGCCATGGTTACCAGTTGTTCGGGTCGACGCCCGTTACCGTGCAGACCTACGGTTCCGAGATGCCTTTCAGCATGGAGGCGGACAGGATCAGGGATATCATGGTCGGGCTCTCGTATTTCGAGGTCACCACCCTCATACTCAGCAATCCGTACGATGAGTTCACGCGCATGGGTAGGGAGCCTGAGAGGGTTGTCAAGGTCTCCAACCCCATAACCGAGGAGCACAGCTGCATGAGGGCCTCCCTGGTACCGAGCATGATGAGGGTCCTGAGGCGCAACAAGCATCGTGACCTCCCTCAAAGGATCTTCGAGGTCGGTGATGTCCTGGATTGGACCGTCAGTCACCGTCATGTGGCAGCGCTGTGCGTACATTCGAAGGCGAGCTTCACGGAGATGAAGTCCATAACCGAATCCCTACTGCGGGAGATGGGCATCGATTATGAGTTGATGGAGAGTGAGCATCCGGTATTCATACCCGGCCGCGGCGCCTCCATAGTCGTCAATGGTGAGGAGCGGGGCCACTTCGGCGAGATGTCCGCCGCAGTGATGGCCTCCTATGAGATAGGTTACCCCGTTACACTCCTGGAATACGACCTCGGGCCCAAGCTCCCTTAGTTCAAATTATATAGTGCTACGCTTTTCCTTGGCCGAGCAGAGGTGGCTGAGCCTGGACCAAGGCGCCGGTCTTGAAAACCGGTGGTGGTGACACCTCGGGAGTTCGAATCTCCCCCTCTGCGCCATCCATTTGAACCCGGTAGATGCCTTATGGAGACCCATACCTTACCGCCTTTCGAACTCATCGATGAGAGCGGTGCAGTTTTCCGCAGCGATGACCTTCGAGGGCTGAGATGGATCCTGGCGGTGGTGGATGAGGGCTATGAGGACACCTTGAGCCTTTTGGAGTCACGTCATGTCAAGACCATGATGATGAACGCTCCTATCGTAGCGGTGTGCGGACTCGACCCTCAGGATGTCTCTGATGTCAGGAAGAGGCTCAGCAGCCGTCTTAAGATGCTATCAGACCCTGGGAGGGCGGTCATAGAATCCACACGGCTTGAGGCCGGCGGTGACCTGGTGGTCCTGGACCGTCAGATGCAGGTCGCAGCGGTCTTTACAGTCATAGACATGGGGAACCTCGACCGGGCCGTGCGGCGGGCCTCACGCCTCTGAGGCCCCGTTCGCTCGATCCAAACGGTCAAGACGTTCCAACAATCGTTTTAGGAACTCTCCCACATCGCCGATTATGCTCACATTGGCGATCTGATGGATGTTCGCCTCCGGGTCGTTGTTGACCGCTATGATATTCTTGGAACGCGACATGCCGACCTGATGTTGCGCCGCACCTGATACACCTAGGGCAAGATAGACCCGAGGACTCACCGACCTACCGGTCTGACCTATCTGGGAGGTCTGTTCCATCCATCCCTTCTCCACGACGCTGCGGGAGCAGGCCAATTCAGCCCCCAGCCTCTCAGCGGCCTCCTTGGCCAATTCCAGATTACGGAGGTTCCCGATCCCGGCACCCACGGATATGATCAACTCCGTCGGTTCCGAAGCGCAGTCTTGGACGTCTACATCGGATACCTGCTCCGCCACAGTGCCTTCGACCATCTTGATGGGCCAGTTTATCAACGTACCACGGCGGCCCTCCTCAATCTCCTCGACAGGGAAGGCCCCGGGACGCACCGTCGCCATCTGCGGCCTACCTTCGCTGACTATCGTGGCCATAAGATTTCCGCCGAAGGTCGGCCTGGTCATGCGAAGCACACCCCTTTCGATATCCAGGCCCGTGCAGTCAGCTGTGAGACCGACTTTCAACTGCCATGCTACGGTGGCGGCGAGTTCCATCCCCAGATCCGTGGCGCCCATCAGAAGGGTGTTGGGTCTGACCCTCTCCACCACCGTTGTCAAGCCGTGGGCGAAGGTGGGGAGGTGGAAGTCGATCAGTGATGGGTTACGGACATGATAGACGGTGTCAGCGCCATGTGAGTATAGAACTGGCGCGATCTCTCGCACCGACTCCCGGCCGAAGGCGACCGCTATGACCCTCTGATCGCCGAACCTCTTCGCTTTGGATAACAGCTCGAGTGAGACCTCGCTCACTTTAGGGACCCCCTCGCCATGTTCCAATTCGACCCAGACCATGTGGCCCTCTGTGGTGTCGGCGTCCAGGTCGTACATCTCCGCCATCTCGGCATCGCTACGTTCACATCCTCCTGCGCAGGCGGATTTCGAAGGACAGGTTGAACAGGATTCCTCTTTCATCTTTCATCTCCTTGGAATACATCGATGACCAAGTCCAAAGCGGTATCGGTATCATCCAAAACCAACTCGATACCTTCCCTGGAATGATCGGCAGCGAAGACCGCATCCACCTTGGTGAATGAACCACTCGCTCCGCATTCATCCTTCCTCAGGCCCAACGATCCGCGGTCCAGGGTTTTGATCTGTTTAGCCCTGGCATCCTGGAGGTCCTTCAGGCTGGGCAGTCTGTGCACATTGCTGCCCTGGATCATGGAGACCAGAGACTTGGATGGAACTATCAGCTCAGACGGGATGCCGTTGCGTTCCCGGTTGGCTATCAGCGATCCGCCCTCATATCGAATACCTCGGCATCTGTTGATGACAGGTATCCCCAAGGCGGCTGCCAGCATTGTAGGCAGAAGGCCGGTCTCGGCATCAGCCGCGTGTCCTCCGCAGAGTATGATGTCAAATTCCGGTTCGAACTCCATGATCGCCTTCGACAGGGTGTTGGCTGTCGCCCAGACATCCGATCCTGCGAAATCGCTGTCGCAGAGATGATAGGCAAGGTCGGCCCCCAGCTCCAGACATCTGAACAGTGCGTGCCGGGCTTTTGAGGGCCCCATGGTGAAGGCCACCACGCGCCCATCCCCTTTCAATGCCGCGGCGGCATCCAAGGCGTACTCGCATTGGGGGTTGAGTACCATCGGCCCCTTCCTTGAGAACTTGCTCTCATCCAGCAAGTTCGTGTTGGTGTCCGGAACCTGTTTCACCATCAACAGGATCCTCATTCAGGAGCCTCCAGCATCACACCGGGGTTCAAGACCCATGCAGGGTCCAGGGCCTTTTTGAGTCTCACCATCTCCTCCAAGTCGGACTCAGAGTACATCAATCGCAAGAATTCCTTCTTCAGTCTACCGGTACCATGCTCCGCCATCGTCGAGCCTCCGAGCTCGACGACCTTGGAAGCCAACTCCCTGAGCACACCCTCGGCGACTGCGAACTGATGCATGTCATCTATGAGGAGCTCGATATGGGGATGGCCGTCTCCCAGGTGACCGAACATCACATACTCAAGACCAGACTCCTTGAGGACTCCGAGGTGGTGCTTGAGCATCTCCCCCATCCCATCTTGAGGGACACTCATGTCAGTACCCATCTTATGGATGCCTGGATGACTGAGTTTCCGATTTGCTATGTAGGCGAAAACAGCCTCAGGCACAGCATGCCTCAGGGATCGAAAACGTCCCCTCTCCCGTTCCTCATGGGCGCACCAGGTATGCGATAATGAGGATCCATGCGATGAGAGCAGGCCATCCAGGTCGTTCAGGAACTCATCGACCCTCTCATCATAAGGGAGGTCGAAAATCACTGCTGATGGGGATCGTATCGGTGGGTCGGGCATCCCATGGAAGAGTGAACCCTCATCCCGGGACCGGAGTACTAACCTCATTCCGTTGCTGTCGATGTACTCTATCAGGTCAATCGGCATGTCGATGGATCTCAGAGCCCTGACGAATCCTATTGCAGAACAGTCATCCGGAAAGAACGCCATGCTGGAGAGAGTCCTCCTCCAAGGCACCAATCTCAACTCTAGAAGCGTGATCGTTCCAAGGATCCCCTCGCTCCCTATGAAGAGGTCTATGGGGTCCATACCCTCCTCCGCATATATCCCTGCGGAGTTCTTCACATCTCGGTTGAACCGATGGGAGGGTATGTCCAGGATCTTCTCAGAATCCCCATCCTCGATAACTATGCTGTACGCACGTGCCCGGTGTTCACCTCTGGTGAGATCCAACAACCTTCCGTCTGGTAGCACGACCCTGATCCTTCTAACCCAATCCCGCATCGGTCCGTAACGGTAGCTCTTCGCACCGGAGGAGTTGCAGGCCACATTGGCACCCAGGGAGGCATTGGTCTCAGTGGGGTCGACGAGGAGGATGTGTCTTCCCGATCCTTTGAGCTCCTCAACGGCGGATGACGTAAGGTCACGTAAGCCATCGAAACGCTCCGATGAAAGTAAGTCCTCAAGTTTTCTCAAGGAGAGGCATGGACCGCTCTGGATGTAGAATCCGAGGTCGTCCCTTCCCACGCCGATTGGTACGTCGATCCCTTCCAGGGACATCACCCAACCTTCCGAGGGGACCGCCCCTCCCACCACACCGGTCCGATGGGCGCTAACGGTAACGGAAATACCTTTGCTTGAGGCCTCACGCATGATGGCCGCGACCTCACCCTCATTCTTAGGTAGAAGGACCAGGGATGCGGAACCCCGCAACTTCGACTCATCCTGAAGGTAGGGCAGTACCGCGTCACCGCTCAGAGCCCTTATGTGGTTGAAATCAGCATCCAGACTGACAACCTTCAGTCTGTCACTCATCGTAGAGGTCCTTCCTGATGCGTGGTACCATGGCCGCCAGGACGGACTGCTCGGTCAGCCTCTGACGGTCCAGCAGCCCCTCGCTCAGGAAACCTATCGCCCCCTTGGACCTTCCCAAAGCCTCAGTCCCGTAGACCTTCGGGAACGCCTCCCCGACCGGGACGCCCTCTCGGACTTCAGCCGCTATGCGGTCCGGGTAACGGAAGGCGGACCCGGCACCGAAGGTGATCGCTCCATCACGGTCCACGACGGCGCAGTACTGGACGTCATAGAGTCCGTCCTCCATCTCGAAGACCCCGGCTTCGATGCCTATGCCCAGATCGTTGTCCTGCAAGGCGGCGACAGCTCGGTTGCGCGCACCCTCCTTAGTCTCCATGCCAGAGGGTTGGTCGCCGATTCCGTTGTCGGCGGGGAAGGACCTCATCTCGAAGGCTCCGTAGATCCTCTCCATGACCGCTCTGACCGCTTGCAGCTTAACCGGGTTCTCGCTTCCCACGCCTATCCTGATCCTAGATTGCAACAGGGAGCTGGAGCTTATCCTGTCTCCTGCTTCGTCAGTGAGCATCGGCACGGTCTTGACCTGCAGGGGGTATAGTCCCTTGCTCAACCTGACCTCGTTGATGGAGTGGGCATTGGCCTCGGTCTCCATCGACACCACGATGGCATCCAGGTCGTCCATCTCCGCGGCCGGGCCGTGCGGGTCGTCTATCACACAGATCTCATATCTGCCACCCCAGGAATCGAGCAGGGCCTTGACGGCGTCCATACGGTCCTGCAGGGCATTCACCCTGCCCCGGCTCTGGGAAGCGAACTCGTCCGAACAGATGCCCACGAGAAGATGGTCGGATATCTGGAAGGCCTTCTCGAAGAGGGTTATATGTCCAGCGTGGAGGACGTTGAATGTACCGCCTAGAGCGACCCTCATCACATCACCAACAGGAGTACTATGACCAGCACGAAGGCTGATAGTCCCCAGAGCATCATCAGCTGACGTTTCTTGCCCCTGAGTTCCCTATCGCTCTGCTGACCACATGATTCACTGCAGAACTCGTCCTTGCCTGTGAAGGCGCGTCCACAACTGGGGCAGTGTCGGTGCTGGGGTATCCTCTCGACCATCGACATTGGAACGTCAGGATACCTATTAGTGTTTTTCCGGCTACTGCCTTCTGTCCAACTCGTTGTGGACTATGGTTATGCAGTGGTCGGAATGGTATGACAAAGGACCTAGCCGCACACTCCTGGCGGAATACTTCTTGAGGATGGCCTCCTCATCCTCGTCCAGGTCACGGTCGTCCCCGAGGACGAAGGTCAGGTCCCCATCGAAGGTAACATCCCGCACGTCCTCCCCGTCCTCCTTCAGGTAGATTATCTCGCTGACCTCCGCCAACTTCTCCAAGACATCCCCCAGGTCCATGCGGGAGATGAATATGCCCGGCGACGATCCAACCTCCTCATCACCCACCTTACGGAGTAGGGCGTTCCTGACCAGGGATGCGGTGCTCCTCTCATCAGGGTTCAAATAGCGCAAACCGTCGCCGACGAAGCGCAGGGTCTTGGGAGGGTCCTCCCCCCCTTTCATGACCAGGAATGCCTCCACGTCACGACGTAATGAATGGGATAGGAAGAAGGAGGAGTTGACGCAGCGCAGCAGGACATCCAATCTACCAGCCCCGCCACAGACGTCATCCAGTTTGAAATCGCCCGTGGTGGAGGCCCGGTGTCCGACGATGACGAATCTACGCATCTCAGAGCCCCAGGTCGCCACTCTGCATCTGTTTCATCAGCTGCTTGCGCATCTTGCGGTTCCCCATCATGCCCTTCATCATCTTCTTTGATTGGTTGTACTGCTTTATGAGCTCGCGGACATCGCTGACCGATACCCCCGAACCCATGGCGATGCGGTTCACCCGGGAGGCCTTGATTATCTTGGGGTCATCCAACTCCTCATCGGTCATGGAGTCCATTATCACCTTGTAACGACGCAACCGGGCCTGGGAGTCCTCCATGTCCATCTTGTCCTCCACGTTGCTGAACCCGGGGATCATGGACATCACCTTCTGCAGAGGCCCCATCTTGTTGACCGCCTCCATCTGGTTGTACATGTCCTTGAGGGTGAACCTGCCGGACATCATGTTCCGGGCGGTCTCCTCCACATCGGTGTCGGTTACGTTGTCCTTGGCCAGTTCCAGGAGCGATCTCACATCCCCCATGCCCAGTAGGCGGGATATGAAGCGGTTGGCGTCGAATGGCTCCAGGTCCCTTATCTGCTCCCCGACGCCGAGGTATACGATGCGAGCCTTGGTCTGGGAAACGGCGGAGAGGGCACCACCTCCTTTGGCGGTGCCATCCATCTTGGTCAGGACCACACCGGTGACGCCGACCGCCTCATGGAAGGCGGCGGCCTGAGGCCCTGCCTGCTGTCCGACCTGGGAGTCGAGTACCAGAAGTCTCTCGTCCGGTCTTGCCGCGGCGGAGACATCCTTCAGTTCTTGGATGAGGTCGTCCTCGAGGGCATGTCTCCCCGAGGTGTCTATGATGATGACGTTCTTGTCCTTGAAACGCTTGAGACCGTTCTCGACGATGCGGGGGGCGTCCTTGCTCCCCTTTTCACCATAAACCTCCACGCCCACCTTGTCCCCGAGCTGTTGGAGTTGGTCGAAGGCGGCGGGTCGATGGACATCAGCCGCTATTAGTCCCACATTGAATCCTTTCTTGGAGAACTGCCAGGCGAGCTTACCGGTCGTGGTGGTCTTCCCCTGTCCGTAGAGGCCCACCATCATAATCCTCTGCGCCTTCATGGGCAGGGGCTCCCCCCGGTCGAGGACGGAGACGAGTTCCTCGTAGATTATGCGTACCACATGTTCCTTGGCACTCTTTCCCGGAGGCGGACGCTCCTCGATGGCCCGGCTCTCGACCCTCTTGGTGATCTCCAGGACCAGCTGCACGTTCACATCGGCCTGGAGAAGGGCCCGCTGCAGGTCCTTGGACACCTCTTTGATGAGGTCCTCATTGATATTGCTGGCGTCAGTTATGCGACCCAGTACCTTGCGCAAGGATTTTCCCAAACCTTCCAGAACCATGGACGTGCCTCGCGTTTACAATCCCGAGCTGGTATAAATTCTTTAAGGGGAAAGCGGGACCAGGGCTAGCCAGTCAGAAGGGATGGGATGCACTCTATGAACTAGCCCCAATTATCCCACGGTCATACAATTATCCGGACAATATATAATGATTATGAATACAAGAAAGATGGATGGTAAAATGTTTGTGGCGGGACATCCCGCCATGATAACTCTCAGAGGTATCCAGACTTCTGGAGCGTCATCAGGTCCTCGGTGCTGAGCTTCTCACCGGCCTTGAATTTGTCGAAGATGTCCTCGGCCTCCTTCTTGACCGCGGTCTCCTCCTTCTTCTTCTTGGCCTTCTTCTGCTTCTGCCTCAATCCGCTGACCATCTTGTCGAAGTCATGGACCTGTTTGATGTACTCGATGTGCTTGCGGTGCTCCTCGTCCGCCAGGAGTTTGGTCTCAATGAACTTCTCCTGGGCGGCGTCGGCCTCTTTCCGCAGCTTGTCCGCCTGTTCGTACAGGGCGATCATCTTGTCGTGCTGGTCCTGGGCCTGTTCGGCGAATTCGGAAACCTGGCGGTGGAACACCTCGGCCTCGTCCCGCGCCTCGCGGAGCTCTGATATGGCGGAGCCGATCTCGCTGTCCTCGGACATCTCCTTCTCTTTGTCCTCGATCTGCTTCATGATCCGCTTCATCAATTCGATGAGCTCCTGCTCCTTCTCCTTGGTGAGGGTGGAGGTCATGTGCCTGAACTCGAGGTCGTTGAGCTCCTTCTTCAGCTTCTTCAGGGGCGGCCCCTTGTCCTTGGGGGTATCGGCACGGAGCTTGTTCACCGCATCATTCAGTTCGGTGACCTTCTTGTTCCATTCGTCCCTTTTGTCCTTGGCCCCACGCACTTTCTCGTTAAGGTCGTCGCGCATGTCGCGGTGCTTAGCAGCCTCGTCGACGAGCTCCCTCACCTGGGTGTTGAGGGCATCCCTCTTCTGCACCCATTCTTTGGTCTTTGTGTTGAGCTCGTCCCTGAGACGACGGTGCTTCTCAGCGTCGACGTTGGTTATACTTCGCTTCTGTTCAAGCTCCTCCAAGAGTTCGGTCATAAGTCCACGCTCAATCCTGTACAGCCCATATATAAGAGAAGGGCCGCCAACGCTTGGACATAAAGCATGTTATTTATAACATTTTCGTAAAG
>SKGM01000046.1 GCA_007117455.1 Candidatus Methanomethylophilaceae archaeon | reverse complement strand
CCCCTTCCGCCACATCTCCTGCCGGCTCCTGGACCAGAAATGGGTGTTCCCAGTGCTCTGCATGAGGCCGACCGCCTCCTCATTGGCCCAAGCGACCATCAGCACCTCGTTGGTGAGATGGTCCTGAACGACCACGGGTATCAGGCCGTCCGCATCGTAACGGAGGTCCTTCATCTCACCTGCACTCCCTGGTCGCGTAGGTATTCCTTGACCTCTCCCACGGTATGCTCACCGTAATGGAATATCGATGCCGCCAGGGCAGCGGAGGCCCGGGTCTGGGAGAACACCTCGTAGATGTGCTCTATGGAACCACAGCCGCCGGACGCTATCACAGGTATCGAGACCTCATCAGCTATCACCGCTGTGAGTTCAAGGTCGTAACCATCCTTGGTACCGTCAGCATCCATGGACGTTAGAAGGATCTCACCCGCTCCCAGGTCCTCGACGGTCTTGGCCCATTCGACGGCGTCCAGTTCCGTGGCTTGGTTCCCTCCGTGTGTGTAGACCTTCCAGGAACCACCATGACGCTTGGCGTCTATGGCCACCACCACACACTGTCTACCGAAGTCCTCGGCGCACACTGATATCAGCTCCGGGCTGCGGACCGCCGATGAGTTGACGGAGACCTTGTCCGCACCAGCGTTCAATGCCTCCCGCATATCGTTCCGGTTGCGGATGCCGCCTCCGACCGTCAATGGGACGAACAGTCTCTCCGCCGTCTCCTCCACTATGCGGAGTGTGGTCTGTCGGGCCTCTTGGGTGGCGGATATGTCAAGGAATGTGACCTCATCAGCACCTTGTTTCTCGTACTCGGCAGCCAAGTCCGCAGGGTTGCCCACATCCTTGAGGTTTTTGAACTTGATTCCCTTTACAACCTTGCCATCCTTCACATCAAGGCAGGGTATGATCCTTCTGGCCAGCATATCAGCTACCTCTCTTCACACTACCTTTTGTGCTGAGTTCATCATCACGCAGGGTAAGTGCCTCAGCCAGGCATAGGCCCAGCGATTTGAAGGCCGCCTCGACGATGTGGTGCTCGTCGAATCCCCTCATTACCACAACATGCAATGTCATACCTGCCGCCATGGCCATGCTGCGCAGGAAGTGATGATACAGGGGGTCCGGACAATCTATGTCCACGAAGGGCCGGTCGACCAGGTCGACAGTGGTCATCACCAGGGCATCGTCCATGGCCACCGTCTGTGAGGACATCCGGGCTATGGGGGCCTGTCCCATGGCCTCACGCAGTGCCTGGCCGACGACTATGCCCACGTCCTCGATTATGTGGTGGATGTCGTCACCCTCGGCTCTCAGCACGATGTCCGTGCCCGAATACCTGCCCAGGGTGTTCAGCATGTGGGTGAGGAATCGGTCCTCGCATTCAATGTCCTGACCGTTCCCCCCGTCGATGCACAAAGACAGGCTGATACAGGTCTCCTTGGTCTCGCGGGATATCACAGCGCTCCTCTTCATAATGCCCACATGGGTCGATTCACTTCCGATTATGTAACCTTTGCTTGAGAAAACGGTTCAAAAAGCCCATTCTATACTAGTGGGATGTAAACAGACATCTAGATCAACAAACATTCAGTTATCGAAAAAATTAAAATATTCTACAAGTGGCTATTCAATTTCAATTCCAATGATCAAAGCTCTCTACGTTGATGACGAAACCAACCTTCTCGAATTGACAAAGATATTCCTTGAGAGGGACCCACGTATTGAGGTGGTGGTCACCACAGACTCTCCCCAAGAGGCATTGAGGGAGGCATCCGCTGGTAATGTGGATATCATAGTATCCGATTATGACATGCCTATAATGGACGGTTTGGACCTATTGAAGGCCATAAGGTCCGAGGGCAACGATATACCATTCATCCTATTCACCGGCCGCGGTCGAGAGAGCGTTGTCGTCGAAGCCATCAACAACGGTGTCGATTTCTATATCCAGAAGGGTGGCGATCCACGTTCCCAATTCGCCGAGCTTCTGCACAAGATGCACAAAGCAGTTGACAGATGGAGGTCGGACCAGGAGGTAATGGGATTCTACGAGATCGTCAAGGCGATGGATACCTCCCTCTTGATCATGGCAGTAGAAGGTGACGGACTGCAGGAAGCCACCATCCAACAGTCTAACCCTGCTGCACAGTCTCTGTTGAAGGAGTTCGGTCTTACAGGAGCGAAGACCTTGAAGGAGCTACGGGAAGGCGGACTGGCAGGTCTTTACGATGTGATGCAAACATTCACCTCATCCTCCTCCGATAAACCTGATTCCCACTTCACTGAGGTGGAGGTGACGGCTTCCGATGGATCCGTCAGATATCTCGATACGGACCTCGCGATCCTTCCAGGAGGGAGGATGGGTGTGACGATAATCGATATCACGAAGAGGGTCTTGGCTGAACGGCGATCTGATGAGCTGAGCACGAGGGCGACCAAACAACGCCAGGCGGCATTCGACCTGATAACTGATGAGGTGATCGCAAGAGCAGTCATCCCTGATGCATATGAAAGAATAAGCAAAGCGGCCATCCAAGGTCTGGGTGCTGACAAGGTAACAATATGGCTCAATCAGGATGGGGAAATGGTCTGCGTCCACAGCCACATCGATCCTGCTGCAGAAGCCTTTTTGTCCAGTGAGGTATCCGAATGTGACTCGGAATTCCTGGATACTCTCGCCACGGAGAAGACCTTTACTTTGGATGCATCCACAGGGGGATTCGGGGACGGAAGCAATCCCTCCATATCTCCTCCATGCTGTGTGGATTCCTCCTCGATCAATGCCGCAATAATGGCGGATGGTGAGATGAAGGGATTCATATGCGCCGAGAGCCTGGAAGATAAAGTCTGGCAAAGAGATGAGGAGTTCTTCCTCTCCAATATCGCCACTGTCACGGGTCAGATGCTCATGGCCAATCAAAGGGAGGAGGTCAAGAAGGACCTCTCGCATTCCCACATGCTCCTTGGTTACATAGTCGAGAACGCCCAGGCATCCATCGCGGTCCACGACAAGGACCTGAACTATCTGTATGTCAGTAGGAAGTACATCGATCACTACGGTCTGCAGGATCACGAAATCATTGGCAGGCATCATTATGAGGTCTTCCCGGACCTTCCTCAGAAATGGAGGGATGTCCATCAAAGGGTTCTGAAAGGGGCTAGAGAGTTCGGTGATATGGATTCATTCATACGTGATGACGGCACCCTTCATTGGACCAGATGGGAATGTGTACCCTGGTATGAGAGGGATGGCTCCATCGGTGGATTGATAGTCTACACCGAGGTCATAGATAAATGGGTTGAGGACCAGGAGAGGCTACAGAGCAACGAGATGCTGTTGCGTAAGATAACCGAGAACCTCTGGGACAATGTGGCCGTTCTGGATATGGACCTGAACATCACATTCGTGTCCAACAGCATATCTCAGATGAGGGGCATATCTCCAGAGGAAACAATCAGGACCTATGTCGGCGATATCATGCCTCCGGAATCATTGTCCAAGATCAATGATATGATGCATGAGGCCGAGAGGATGGAGGAGGAGGGGTCCTTGGACCCCGAGAAGGTATGGGAGTTCGAGATCGACATGTATCACGCCTTGGGCCACATAATCAAGGCACAGATCAAGGCATGTTTCCTCAGGGACAAGGATATGAAACCCACTGGCATACTGACCATCGCCCGGATAAATTGATGATTACCACCGCCTAGTCATGGTTCGTGGAAAGGAACCCACTTATCCATGCCATTTACAGCCCGGTCGGCGTATTTCGGATATTTACCAGTTACTCTCTGGATTGAATCCATTATTCGTGCATAAGCAAGGTTGGAGGGATGTCCATCCATGGCTATCTCCAATGTTCGCGAGGTCTTATAAATCACCAAAGCAATCCGATTCATGGGGATTCATGGTAAATGTCATCCATCTAGGTGTATCCGGAAGTCCGCTGGAAACGGTAATCTCCGGGTTGACGAATGATTCCAGGGTGGATTCCGTTCATCGCACCGATTCCCCGCAGCAGGCCATGTCCCTTATCTCAGAGGGAGGCCACGACATCTTGGTCTCTGAATATGAGCTATCCGATATCGATGGACTGGCATTATTGAAGGAGTTACGTTCACAGGGTTCGGATGTCCATGTTCTTATGGTCTTAGGCCCTGAAAGATTGGATGCAATCGCCGAAGTGCTTCAAAACGGGGCCGATTATCATATCCTGAACGGAGTCGAAGGACATGAATTAGACGCATTCATACAGAAAGCGCTCAGGGCCATTGACGTCGTTTATAAGGACGCCCAGGCCAAAAGCATCGCGGATCTTCTTGATTCAATAGACACCGGATTGATGATTTTCAAAAATCATGATCCTGTAAATATCTCAACAACGCTGGAGTACATAAACCGCTCAGCTGAGGCTTACATACATACAGAAGATAAGGGAACAGATGAGGATATGGACGATTCCGGAATCCCTCCGGTATCGTTCATCAGGGATATCCTTGCTGATATTCCAGGCACGATCAAGGATGGCTTTGGACCCTATCCTTCCGTTCAGCATGATTATAGATTTGGTGACTCAAAGATTCCATTCAAAGTGCATGACCTAGGGCAGGGGCGAATAGGCGTAGCCATCGGCGACATGGCACATGGTAAACTATGTGATTTTGAACAGATGGAGATGAGGGCCGAGGCCCAGCGCAGGTCCGCGATAGGCATGGTCATGGATGAATCCGTGAGCAAGGCGTATCTTCCAGATGCCTACCATCGGATCACCCGAGGAATCGCTGAATGTCTTGGAGCCTCCAGGGTATCCATATGGATGCTTGACGATCAAGAGCGACTTGAGAAGGTATCAGTTCACCTATCCGACATCTTGGATATCCAAACTCCAAAAAGGGAAGCGGACCAGATTTCCGGGTTACTGATTGAGGTTCAGGAACGAAACATGGTAAGGGTTGACGACACCTCTGAATACCATCCGCCATCGTCAGAATTTCTAGAATACCTGAAAGCTGATGATGTACGTTCATTCATCGCCGTCGGTATAAGAGTCAGCGGAGGGCTGACCGGGATCCTGCTCATAGAGTCCATTGGGAAGTCGAGGCCATGGTACAATGACGAGGAGGCCTTCATCGGTAACATATCCGCGCTGACGGGTCAGATGCTCACAGTCAATGAGAAGGAGGCAATGAGGGGGGAGATTGAGAATTACTCTTATCTCCTCAGTCATGTGATCGAGGATGCCTTTGCCGGCGTCGCAGTTCATGACCGGGACATGAACTATCTTTATGTTAGCAAAAAATATCTTGAGGACTGGAGTCTCGAGGGCCAGGATGTGATCGGAAGGAATCATTATGAGGTCATCCCCTACCTCCCGCAGGAGCTTCGGGATGTCCATTCCCGTGTGCTCAAAGGCGCAAGGGAGCAGATGGACCTTTCCTCCTTCATCCATCCCGATGGCAGGAAGAATTGGTCGAGGTGGAAGTGCATCCCCTGGTATGACCGCGGGGAGGAGATAGGCGGCCTGGTAGTATATACCGAGTTCATCGACAAGTATATCGAAGGTCAAGAGGAGCTAAGGAAGAGCCAGGAGGTCCTGGATCTGATATCTGAAAACCTCTGGGAGACCGTTTCGATATTGTCCATGGATCTGAGATTCACCTATGTGTCGGATAATATCGTGTCCCTTCGGGGTTACACTGTCGATGAGGCAATGAATCAAAGTCTGTCCGATGTACTGACGCCAGAATCCTTGGAATTAGTCATGGGCAATCTCGCCGAGGCAATCGAAGTAGAGGCTCAAGGCAAAGCAGACCCAAAGAAAGTAATCTTCCTTGACACAGTCCAGTACCATAAGGACGGCCATACCGTCGATGTTGAGATCAAGGCAGCCTTCATCAGGGATGCTGATGGAAGGCCTTCTGGTATAATCGTCCTCTCCCGTGACGTCACCGAGATGCGAAGGTCTGAGGCGGAATTGAGGAGAACAGAGCAGAGGCACAGGACCTTGATGGAGGCCACTGGTGTAGGTGCGTGGGAGTACAGGTTGGACGGTGCCCCCGAATGGCGTAGCCCCCAGTACTACACCATGCTCGGCTACGTCGATGTGCCGGATTACCGTTCGGATTCAGAAGGGCCAGAGGGGCCTTGGAGCAACCTCATACATCCCGAGGACCGGGAACATGCAGTGAAGTCCTTCAACGATTACTTGAAAAGTGGGTCAACGGAAATATTCGAGATCAGTTATCGGGCGAGGAGAGCGGACGGATCCTATGCGTTCATAAAGTCGCGTGGGAGGCGGATCAGTGATGAAAACGGATCACCGGCACCGGTGGTATACGGTCTGCGCATCGACATGACCCGGGATATGGACATCCAAGAGGCCATCCAGGAGTCAAGGTCAAGGCTGGAGGACATCATAGAGAACCTACCCGACCCTACGATAGTACTGTCCAGCGAAGGGAAGGTCTGGCATTGGAACAATGGGATGGAAAGGTTGACCGGCGTCCCCAAGGAGGATATTATCGGCAAGGGCGATTATGAATACGCCTTGCACTTCTACGGTGAGAGGAGGCCTATACTGGCCGATATAGCGATGGGCCTCGATGAAGGTAAGAGGCTCTATGAAAAACTCGATTCTGATGAGGACATCCTTACGGTCGATGATGCCGACGTGGTCTTGAACGGCAAGGACAGGAAGCTATGGGCCATGGCCCGCCCCCTCTTCGACCTACGGGGGAATCTGATAGGGTCGATAGAGTCTGTCAGGGACGTTACAGAGATAAAGATGGTGGAAGAATCATTCAAACGGATGAACCGCCAGCTCAACCTGATGACCAGCATAACCCGGCATGATGTCCTGAACCAGACCATGGCCTTGAAAGGTTTCTTGGAACTGATGAAGGATGACGCCACGTTGAGGAGTGAGAAACAGATCGATATGCTCATGGCCATAACCAATAGGATAAGCGAGCTAATCCGATTCACCAAGATCTATGATGAGATAGGTTCCAAGGACCCGATATGGCAAAGTATCCGTGACATCGTCCCGACAATCAAGGAACTTGGTCCGATCGAGTACAGGGTGGACCTGGACGATGTTGAGGTCTATGCAGACCCGTTGTTGAGAAGGATATTCGACAACCTACTGGACAACTCCCTCCGCCATGGTGGCGATGTGAGTCAGATAAGAGTTCACAACATCATCGATGATGACGGTATGACCGTGGTGTGGGAGGATGACGGTGCGGGGGTGCCTTATCTGGAAAAGGAAAAAATATTCATTCAAGGTCGAGGAAGGAACACCGGCATGGGCCTGTATATAACCCGCGACATACTCTCTATAACCGGCATGACAATCATGGAGACTGGAGAGCCTGGAAAGGGCGCTAGGTTCGAGATCCACGTCCCCAAGGGCAAGTATCGCTACGATTGAGTACCACAAACGATTCTTGCAAGTGCAATCTCTGATATGCAAATCATATCGTTTCGTTTCTTTAACGAGAGGGCGATAGCGTTGCGGTCGTCAACATCAGAACCGTTCACTGGAGATTATCAATCGAGGTATCAATAAGGAACAGTGCCCGATGTGAGGAATCTGTGGGGTCAACCCAAACCGTCCTCAGGAGTTGTCTATATATCCTCCATCGGATAATGGTCATTCATGAAGGACATCATATCCCGTCGGTTCAAAGAGCTGACAGCCTTAGCGATCCTGGCATACGCCGCCATCTGGGCGCTGATAAACTGGTACACTGGAGACCTGTTGCTGGCATCGATCGCAACTCTGGTGCTGGTGATCGCCGACCTGGCAGTGCTGGCATACATCTACCGTGAGGAGCTGTCAGAGCGTTTCCGACGAGTCGGTTCAAAGGAATGAGTCCGATCCCCATACCCAGGGTCTGTCCCACTCCCAAGGTCTGAATGCAGCGGTGTATACAGCCACCCCCACCACCGCGGCCACAGCACCTGCGTTCTCAAGGGCCTCAACATCCTCGATGGTGCTGACCCCTCCGGATGAGATCACGGGGTGAGGTGACATGGAGATGAAATCGGTCGCGGCCTTCACGTCAATGCCCTCCCCCTTACCCTCCACGTTGACGTTGGTGTTCAATATGCCTGCCAATGGCATGTCCTCGATACTATCGAACATCTCGGTGAGGCTCATGGGTGCCTCCTCCTGCCAACCCTTCATCGTTATCCTGCCGTCCTTCACATCCAGTGCCAGGACCATCCTTCCAGGGTTCGCATCCGCTATCTTTGACAGCCATTCCAGGTCCTTGATGGCCCTGGTCCCGACGATGACCCGCGCCACACCTGCGGACAGTAGTCTTGCAACCTTCGCATCGTCCGACACTCCTCCACCTACCTGAACCGGGATGTCCAGTTCACGGGATATCTCGCAGATGCGGTCGATGTTGTCCTCCTTCCCGAAAGCGCCGTCCAAATCCACGATATGAAGCGCGGGCGCCCCTTTCACCACCCAGCCACGAGCAACCTGAAGAGGGTCGGGAAGGCTGAAGAGCTCCGTACCCGGCACCCCTCCGACAAGTTGCACCACGTTATGGTCCATTATGTCCACTGCAGGGATGATTATCATTTGCACGCCTCCGCGAACTCCACGAAGTTCCTTAGGAATGAGAGGCCGGAGGAGGAGCTCTTCTCCGGGTGGAACTGGGTACCATAGACGTTCCTCTTCCGGAACAGGGAGGGGAACATTCCTTCGTAGTATGTGGTACCGACTGACGTCAAAGGGTCATCCGGGGATGCGCGATAGGAATGTGCGAAGTAGAAGTACCTGTCATCGATGCCGTCCAGGATCCGGTCGTTACCGGTCACCTCGTTCCAGCCCATATGGGGGACGCTGACAGCCTGCAACGGCACAACCCTTCCCTCCATGAATCCAAGTCCTGGGGCGCTCCCTTCATCGCTGCCTTGGAAGAGTATCTGCATGCCGATGCAGATGCCTAAAGCAGGCACGCCCCCCTCCAGACAATCAACGATGTCCGAACGGTAGGGCTGAAGCCTCTCCATCGTACGACTGAAGGCCCCAACGCCAGGGAAGACCATGCATTCCGCATCGATCAATCGGGACATGTCCTCCACCCTGATCACTTCCGCACCGCATCTCTCCAGCGCCTTGGTTATGGAATGCAGGTTCCCGACGCCGTAATCCGCCAAGGATATCTTCAGTGTCATCCGATGATCTCCTCACATGCCTCTATGAGGCTCAAGTTCATCTCATCGGTACCCACGGTGAACCTGACGCAGTTCTCCAGCAAACGCCGGTGACCGAAGTCCCGTATGAGTATGCCTTTGTCCTTCAAGCCCTCCACAAGCACCCTGTGATCAACCGGTGACCTCGCCAGGATGAAATTGGTGTCACTGGGGTAACAAACGAAACCCAATGCCTGAAGTGCCTCTTCAAGCATAGGGCGGTTCCGCTCCACCATCTCCACGGATCTCTTTATGAACTCCTGATCGCCAAGTGCGGCTACCGCCGCCCTCTCGCTGACCATGTTCAGAGAATATGGAATACGGATGCAGGTCATCATCTCCGCCGCCTCCGGGGAGCAGGCGCAGTATCCTATGCGCAGACCTGCCATGGCATATGCTTTGGAGAATGTACGGGTGACTATGAGGTTGTCATACCTTTTGACCAGATTGATGAAACTGTCACCGTGGTATTCCCCATAGGCCTCATCAATCACCACTGGAGCGTCCGTACCCTCTATGATCCTTATCAGGTCGGAGCGATGGAAGGCGTTACCGGTGGGATTGTTGGGGGATGGTATCATTATCATCCTGGCATCGGAATCCAGGAAGGCATCCACATCCAATTGGAAATCCTCATCGAGGTCGATAAGGACCGGTTCCCCCCCATTCAATTCGCAGAAATAATCATAGACCGAGTATGAAGGATAGGGCATAGCCGTCCGATCACCTTTGTCCGTGAAGGTCTTGAAAAGGACATCTAGTATCTCGTCCGATCCCGCCCCGGTCACGAAGTTCTCCTCGCCAAGACCGTAGAAACCGGCCAATGCCTGTCTGAGTGGAAGGGAGTAGGTGCTGGGATATTGGTTGAACTCCAAACCATCCGATGTAAGGAGTGCGTCTAGCGCAGCCGGGTTGGGACCGAGGACGTTGGTGTTGGTGTCAAGTCTCAGGGACCCTTCCGCATCCGGGCTGTAGTAGGGTTTGAAATGACGGGTCGAGGTACGCATCCATCCCCTGTCCATCATGGCACCAGCCTGTCTATTGGAAGGGTCAGTATGCCCTTTGCGCCCATTGCTTTCAATGAGTTGACCGCATCATAGACCTCGCTCTTGTCTATGACCACATGTATGGCGACCATGTCCTCCCGGCCCGCGATGTTCATCACCGTCGGACCAGCCATGCCCGGGAACATCCTCTCCACATCTGGGAGAGTGTCCACCATGATGTCTGCCATGAGGTACTTCTTCTTCTCTGCCAGAAGGACGCTCTCGATGGACGATGCAAGGTCGTTGATGTCCCTTCCCTTTTCCTCCATGCTTTGGGGGTTGGCGACGACAACCGCCTGGGACCTCATGATGGTGTCCAGTTCGACCATGCGGTTGGTGCGCAGCGTGGATCCGCTGGATACCAGGTCCACTATCAGGTCTGCGACTCCGATGTGGGGGGTTATCTCCGCTGCGCCTGAAATCCGGACTATCTCCACGTTCTTGTCTTTACTGGCGAAGAACTGCCAGGCTAGATTGGGGAATGAGGTGGCGACCCTGGCGCCGTCAGGTATGTCGTCGATGCTATCATATCCTGAAACCTCCGGGGCAGCGACCGAAAGACGGCAATGACCGAAATCCAGGTCAAGGACCCATTCCACATCGAGGTCGGCCTCGAGAATGAGGTCCAGACCAGTTATGCCAACATCCACGGTTCCACTGTGTATGAATCGGGGGATATCCTGGGCGCGGACGAACATCACCTCGAAGTCCTGGTTGTCCACGGAGGCATAGAGTCTCCTGCCCCAATTGACATCCATCTCCAACCCTGACTTCCTCAGCAGGTCCAGGGCGCGTTCGTTCAATCTGCCCTTGTTCGGTACAGCCATTCTCAGGGTCATTCGCACATCCTCGCTGTTAGTTGGATATATGATGCGCCTAAAAAAGGATTGCCTCAGACGGTCAGCGTCCTTTTCGTTATTAGGTCCTCAGAGCCTTTTACGCCAACCAACCGTGGCATGTCTCCGACGATCGCCAGTTTCTCCCCCACATTCGCCATTGCAGCGATGATGCCTGGTATATCCAGCACCGATTGCAGACATTCCTTCAAGTGGTCCTCGTCATCATTGCGGACCATGTTGCCCAATGAGGTAGCACAGGCGTCAGCGAGGCTGACGTCCTCCGATATCACCGTGCACACATGGGATTCACCCAGGGATATGGAGGGTCCTACACGTGCTGATGATGAACATATTCCCAAAACCTCGCTCCGAGGCGGTATGGATAAACCGAGTCCAGCGAGGGGTCCGCCACTGTGTATGCCCACGGTGACAGTGCGGTCGCACACCATGGCGATGTCGCCCCCGTTGTCGGCGAGCGCCAATGACGCCCCCGCTGATGCCATGGCCTCCACCGCCTCCCATGCCACGGTACCAGCAACCGATGCCATCGGACCCACTCCGGCAGCTGCGGCGGCAGTGCTCATACGCTCTATCGTGCGATCGCCTCCCTCATAGGGGAGGGGTTCGAAGCTGGTATGGAAGTACGGCTCCTCAGCTATCCTTCTCAGTATGCTGTCCCGGGCTCTGAAGACCGCCTCCTTGGCTGCGGCCATGCACTCCGCGGGGCCGATTAGCGTAATGGCGCTCTCGCCGACCTCGAAATGCTCCCTAATCACCATAGCTCCAGCTTCATGGCTTTAGGGGAGCAGGCGTTGATGCACGCCTCGCAGGCGATGCACTTCTCAGCATTGAACAACACCTCATAGGTGGCTGGGTCGACGTGGAAAGCCTCAGCAGGGCATATCGAGACACAGGCGCCGCAATGGATGCAGCGCCACTCGTCCCGGGAGACATGCTTGTCCAGCTCCTTCATCTCTATCCCTTGCTCCTGGATGTAGGCCTTTGCCTTCTCCAGGCTATCCTTCTCCCCTTCTATGTCCAGGACGAGACGGCCTCCTTTCTCATTGACCCTTGCCTGCATGATGTTCGGGATTATGCCGAACTTCTGCACCAGGACGGCGATCACCGGCAGCTTTGCGCTCTCCGGGGTGAAAGCCAGTAGATATTTCCTGTGGATGCTCATTCCAACTCCTCCCGGGTCGATATATTCAAAGGCTTTACCCTGCTCTCTGCTGGAAGAGGGGCCACAGGCCGACTGATCTCGAACTCCCCCTCCTCCATCCAACGTTTGAGCTCCTGGGCTATCTCCCGGGCCTTGGGGTATGAGGACAAAGAAGAGGTCTTCAGTCTGCGGTCGAAGATCTCTATGCTCCCTGTACGCAGGTCTGCGTAACTGACCTCCGCCAAGGTCTTCCTCCTGCGGGACTCCACGGAGTAGTCGATTATCGGCGCGTAGATATCCTCGTCCTTCACTGCGCAGGCCCTCATCATATCCACATCCAGTATGGGTATCGGTATGCCTATGCCTACTGCCATCGATACACCATAGCCATGGATGCTGAGGGCGCGGATGTAGTCCGTGCTCATCCCTTTGAGATCACCTATGACCGCCAATGTGCGGCTGTTACCGACAGGGACCCCGTTCTTCTCTGGGTGGCTGGTGTTGTATTGGGTGCCCTGCCATGCCACATATCCCTCCCCTCCACCCAGGAATATCCGGGTCCCGATGCCGATGGTCCTGCAATGGGGGTCGTTCATGAGCGGGGAAAGTTGTCCGGCCGAACTGTAGGTGGCGTTACCATAGCGCGGCAGTAGCTTACCCATATAGGTGAACAAGGTCCTATTGGACGAGTTCACACCAACCGCGTAGTTCTGGTAAGCGTTGCGGGGGTTGAACATGTAGGCCTCATTTAGAGAATCCAATGAGATGAAGGATTCGATCTCCTTCCTAGGGTAGCAGTCAGTGCCTTCCGCGTCCGCTCTCATCTTGACCGCTTTTCCGGCTATGAGGTCCTCTATCACATGGGCCCCGCCGTAGTCCTCTCCATCCCCTTCAATCAGCTCAGTGGCGCCGATGTAGCAATCGACGGCGGCGATTCCGGTGTAGGCGGGTACATCGTTGAGCCATACCCTGCCCATCTTGATCGGAGGGTCGGAGTGACCGAAGTTCAGGAATGCTCCCGAGGAGCACATCGCTCCGAAGGTGCCGGTCGTGACCACATCCACCTCCTCGGCGGCGGCCTCCACGCCCTTCTCATCCACCAGCGATATGACCTCCTCCGCGGTGAGGACTACGGCATCGCCATTGCGGACCTTCTCGTTGATCTCATCGTAAGTTCGTTTCATCTGCCACCTCAAAGAAGACCCCTTGATCTGGCCAGCTCCGCGTTCAGAACTGAGCCTCCAGCCCCGCCGCGCAATGTGTTGTGAGATAGGACGAACATCTTGAACCATCCTGCCTCCTTCCTCACCCTTCCGACGCTTACAGCCATGCCTCTGGCCCTCACAGGCTCTCCCGCGAAGGAGTCCAGAGCGGGCTGGGGCCTGTCCTTCTCAGGCATAACTATTATCGGTCTCTGAGGTGCCGAGGGAAGGTCAAGTGCAGGGAATGCCTCCAGAGCTTCGACCACGTCACCCACTTCCACATCCTCATGCAGACGTAGTATCATGGCTTCCAGGTGGCCATCCACAACCGGGACGCGGGCACAGTTGGCGAGCATGGTGAAATCAGCATCCTTGAATGAACCATCATATGATCCAAGCATCTTCTTGATCTCCACCTCTATCTTCTCCTCCTCGCCGCCTATATGAGGGACTATGTTACCCAGTATGTCCAAGGAGGGAACTCCCGGGTATCCTGCCCCTGATATCGCCTGGTATGTTGAGACGGTGACGACATCCAGACCGAACGCCTCGTTCAAGGCCTTCAATGGAGGGGCGATTCCGGTCGTGGAACAGTTGGCATTGGTGACTATGAACCCACCGTTCCCATATGTGGGCTGGTCCCTGACCGCATCGATGTGTTCCGGGTTGACCTCCGGTATCAGTAAGGGGACGTCAGGCGCCATCCTGTAGGAGGAGGCATTGGAGAATACCGCCAGCCCTTCCTCGGCCAGACTCTTCTCGGTCGACATGGCCAATTCCGATGGCAGACCACTGAATGCTATCCTGGAACCAGAGGCCACATTCTTAGCCTCGAGGCGCTCGATGGTCATTGCCAATGTCTCCGGCTCGAAACGGTGGTCTCTGATCTTGAGAACCTCGCCGAGACTCTTACCTTCCGACCTCTCCGAGGCATACAGACCACCTATCTCAAAGAAAGGATGGTCCTCCAGAAGCTGTATGAACCTCTGACCGATCATCCCCGTCGCACCAAGAACCGCTACCTTAATCCTATCCAACAAATAAACCTCCTGAATGTAATCTGAGCGAGTCTCCCATATTGTGGGAGTATTTAAAACACCTTTTGTCACAAATATTCAGAAAAGAATACTTGTTAGAAGTGAAAACAGTTTATCGGAATAACTTTTTTTGCCGGTCCAAAGATATCTCCAGAATGGTGGTGGCTATCTTCCGGGCATCATCCTCGCATATATCGACTTCTTTGGATAGCTCGAGGTACCTCTCGATGACCTTGCTCTCCACCTCGGGGTCCCGATGGCCTTTTGCGAGCCGGCTCTTCTCCTTTCCCAGCTCGTCAGCTATCTCCATCCTGGTTGCTATGAGCTCCACGATATCGCGGTCGATGTTCTCGATCATCTCTCGTAGTTCGTTGATATCGGTCAGATTATGCACCCCTTTGGATAAAGGTCGCCTCTCCATCGCCTTCACTCTAAAAAAGCTTGTTCATCAGTCATTCATAGAACAATGCACCCAAACTCATCATGTGCCTTATGAATCCCGGACATTCCTCCTCGGCTATCTGTGGATTGCTGATCACGGTCTCACCCTCTGCAGAACAGCCAGCAACCATTGCCGCCATTGCCACCAGTGGGTCCTCTAACTCTCCTAGTTCACATCCTTGCAGATGGGCATAAGGTATGACTGCCCCATCCTCAGTGGCCTTGGCAAGGCATCCCATCCGCCTGAGTAACTTTATGGTGGGTGTTATGGTGTCCCTCCCCGGTATATTGGCGGAATGTAGCACAGTCCCTCCCCTGGCCCTTGTGGCCAGGACCGCAAGGGCTGGAAATGCACGGGGACAACGGGAAAGGTCGACGTTCGCACCGTTGAGATCACCAGCCCTAACAGTGACCTGGCTGCGTGATGCGGCGATATCAGCATCGAAGGCCATGATGGCGGCTAATGATGGGTCGCCGGTCATATCTCCTCCGACCGTGACCCTGCCGCATAATGCTCCGGCGACCAAAGGATACGCCGCAAGCTCCGAATCGTCCCTTATCCTTACCTTGGTCGGCCTGAGGGGTTCCAGGCCGGAAACCCTAACTCGTCCCATGCCCGCGGCCATGCCCATTCCGAAACTGGACATGGAGTCCACCACCAACTCCATCATGGATATGCTTCTGTCAGGTGGTATGATGGTGATCTCATAGTCCCGCATCCGGAGTACTCCGGCCAGGACCAAGGAGCAGATGAAGGCGGGCGGGATGTCCCCTGTGACATGGGTGGTGCTGTTACGGGAAGGGCCCCTCAGCAACCACGGGGACTCCCTGCCTTTGGCCTGCGATGAGACGCTCACCCCCAATGCCATCAAGGCATTGAGGTAGGGATAAGCGTCACCTCTCCGTGATTGGAATTGGATCCTGCTGTTCCGGGGAAGGTTGCTGGCGACCCCTGCCAGAACTGCAAGGTTATCCTCATGCGCCTCGGCATCTATCTCTCCCCGGGGATGGAAGAGGCCACCGTCCACTATGCAGGTGTCGCCACTGACCTCCACCTTGGCTCCCATGGCCTCGAGGCCGGTCATGAGGGAGATGGTAACATCATCTATGGCGCATCTCTCCAAACGGCTCTGCCCGAAGGCCAAAGAGGCCAGTGCCAGACTGAACTGGGTATGCCAACGGGAGGGTGTCGAGGGTATCGCCCCGTCCAGTGCTGATGGTGAGATGATCATTTTCAATCTTCGCCGTTGTATAGGTCGACTATCTTCAACTGCCCGGTCTTGCTCTCAAAGAGGTTCAGGAAATCATCGAGACGGTTCTCTTTCACGAGAATCACGGTGCTAGGGCCGGTTCCAGTGAAACCAGCAGCCGCCGCCCCATGGATCAGTGCGTTCATAGCCACCTCCTGATCGAGATCCAATGCCGCCGATATACAGAGGCTGTTCAACATCATCGCCCGTAGATAGTCACGGGTGATGGCCATACCGAATGCCAGCTCCATGAGCTCGCTCCAGGCTGATATGCGGTGCAGGGGTATGTCCCTCTTCCTGACCTTCTGTCCGGGAATATGGATTATGACCCGGTATTCCTGGTTGAAACGTCCTCTCTTCAACAGCGACTCCGTCCCGTTGTCCGTCAGGCAGATTCCTCCGAACCAGGAGGCGCAGGCGTCATCGAAGGCCCCGGTCTTCGAAAGACCGGCATCGCGACTGGCACGGGTCCCGATCTTCAGCGCTTCGAATGGGTCCACATCCACGTCCAAAGCGTCCAATGTGGCCTGGATGACCGCATTGGCAGCGGCCGAGGAACTCTTGAGCCCCCGGGACATGGGGATATCTGACCTAGTGACCACCTTGGCCCCGTACATCTCCTGTGGCGCATAGGTGTCCAATGTCTGGGAGACGCATCGATGGACCAGGTACTTGTCCTCATAATCGTTACCCTCGATGACGATTTCGATCCGTCCGCTGTCGTTGATCTCAACCTCAGCCCAGGTCTTCAGATCTATACCGAATGAGCCGCCTCTGCCGCTCACGATGGCGTTTATTATGCTGCCCGCCGCTCGGGCCATGCCCCTGCCCCGCATCGCCAAAGAATCACCCGTTGGGCCGCAACCCTGTCCAAGAATCGTTCACATCATATTTTATTATGCGGAGATTGGCAATGTATGTTTGAGTTTATCATTGGACACTTATGTGTAATGATGGATAGGATTATTAATCCCTCTCGACATGGCATCCCATGAAGCGGAGACTGTCAGACTATTTCTCAGGATACCCTTCCCAGGAGAAGGTGGCCCGTCTCATGCTGCGCTATGGTATGAGGACTTCCGAAGGCCGTGTCTTCTGCGGCGAGGTCGAGGTCTCCGACTCCTCTCTGGCCCGGGCGGCGAAGGTGGACCGGAGGATAGTAAGGTCGACACTGGTTCGTATCGAGTCCAACCCGGAGATGAGGGAGTTCTTCGAGCGTCTCAGCCCCATGCCCCTTCTGGCCACCGTCGCACCGGTCATGGGTTGGAACGTATTGGAGATAATCCCATCCAACGCCAGCTCGCCAGGTATATTGGCTGATGTGGCGACGGTGATAGCCGAAGCCGGCATCAGCATCCGTCAGGCAGTG
Organism: Candidatus Methanomethylophilaceae archaeon; assembly: GCA_007117455.1. Taxonomy (GTDB): domain Archaea; phylum Thermoplasmatota; class Thermoplasmata; order Methanomassiliicoccales; family Methanomethylophilaceae; genus PWHV01. Next base: position 4,760 of record SKGM01000046.1, on the reverse strand, counting down.
GTCGATGACCCTGAGCTCAATGAGGAGCCGCGGCTGCTCGTGGTGACTGAAGGGCCTGTGCCGCCGGAGTACATACCCTCATTGAAGAGGTGCCGGGGGGTAAAGAGCATCATCATCCATTAGTTGTGGAATGACCTCATGTCCCGGACCTTGATGATGTTGTCCTTGGCGGCCTTTATCGCGCCCACTGCGGCCACCCCGCCTTGGGCGGTGGTCATGAAAGGTATCTCAAGTTCCACAGCGAGACGCCTCATGATGAACCCGTCCCTCCTTGCGCCAGAGCTCTCGGTTGGGGTGTTTATTATCAGGTTGATCTCCCCCTTCCGCATCAGACCTATGGCGTCAGGAGGCATCTTCTCACTTACCCTGAACACCGTCATGGTGCTCACCCCGTTCTCACGCAGATAGGTGGAAGTGCCCTTGGTCGCAAATATCTTGAAACCCATCCGTTGCAGCTCACGTGCCGATTCCAGTATGCGCGGCTTGTCCTCATCGTTGACCGTGATGTAGACCCCTCCTTCCTCAGGCAGCTCGTTGCCTGCGGAAACCAGGGCTTTATAGCAAGCGACACCGAAATCATGGTCTATACCCATGACCTCACCGGTGCTCTTCATCTCCGGGGTGAGTATGGAATCCACTCCCGGTAGTTTCAGGAATGGGAACACGGAGGCCTTTATGGCGTAGTGGGATATCTCCGACTCCCCAACGAATCCCTGCTCCTTCAATGGTTTACCCATCATGATGCGGGTGGAGATCTTCGCCAGGGGGGCACCTACCGCCTTGGATATGAACGGGACAGTCCGCGAGGCCCTCGGGTTGGCCTCAATCATGTAGACCTCGCCCTCCTTGATGGCCAATTGCAGGTTCATCAGACCCTTGACCTGCAGGGCAAGCGCCACCTTGCGGCTGACGGACACTATCTCATCAACGGTCTCGGGGGACAGTGTGAAAGGAGGGAGGACCATGGTCGCGTCGCCGGAGTGAACACCGGCGTACTCGATATGCTCCATTATTCCCCCTATGTAAACATCCTCCCCGTCGGAGACCAGGTCCACATCGACCTCCACGGCTTGGGTGAGGTATTTGTCCACGAGTATGGGATGCTTGCGGGAGACCTTGACCGCGGTGTCGACATAGGTCTTAAGCTCCTCCTCGCAGTAGACTATCTCCATAGCCCTGCCGCCGAGGACATACGATGGCCTGACCAACACAGGATATCCGATCTCATCCGCAATCCCCTTGACCTCCTCGAAAGAGTATCCAGTGCCGCTGGCGGGCTGTTTCACCTCCAACTCGTCCATGAGACGCGAGAACCGTTCCCGGTCCTCGGCCATGTCCATCATGTCGGCGGCAGTCCCGAGGACCTTGCACTTATGCCCTTTCAGGACGCGGTCCAGGTCCACAGCGAGATTCACACTGGTCTGCCCTCCGTACTGGACTATGACTCCGTCCGCGTCCTCCCTCTCTATTACGTTAAGCACATCCTCCAGGGTGAGCGGCTCGAAGTAAAGGCGGTCGGAGATGTCGAAATCCGTGGACACTGTCTCGGGGTTGTTGTTGATGATCACCGCATCGACGCCCTCGTCCTGCAAGGCCATTACACCATGGACGCAGCAGTAATCGAACTCGATGCCTTGGCCGATACGTATGGGTCCACCGCCAACGATGACCACCGTTGGTTTTCCGGACTTCTCCACCTCACAGGAATGGCCGTAGGTGGAGTAGAAATATGGCGTCACAGCCTCGAACTCTGCGGCGCAGGTGTCAACCATCTTGTAGGTGGGCAGTATCCCCATGCCCTTACGGAGACCGCGGACCTCCATCTCATCCATCCCCCGGAGACGGGCGATGCTGGCATCCGGGAACCCCATACGTTTTGCATCGCGGAGCAACCTTTCATCGAGCTCCTTGACTGAAGAGACCTTATCCTCCATACGGATGATATTGTCGATCTTGCGGACGAAGAACGGGTCCCATTGTGTGAGTTCGGCGATCCTCTCCACCGTCCAGCCACGGCGCAGGGCCTCAGCTATGACGAACAGGCGGAGGTCAGTTGCGACGATCAGCTCGTTCTCTATGCGCTCCTCGCTCCAGTCCTCTCCTTCCAGGTCGATACGGTCCACCTCAAGGGACCTTACGCCCTTCATCACCGCCTCCTCGATGCTGCGTCCTATGGCCATGGTCTCCCCCGTGCTCTTCATCTGAGTGCCCAGGGTGCGGTCCACGGTACGGAACTTGTCGAACGGCCAACGCGGTATCTTGACCACCACATAGTCTATCGTCGGCTCGAATGCGGCGTAGGTGTTGCCGGTGATGCTGTTGAGTATCTCGTCCAAGGTCATACCCACGGCAACCTTCGCAGCCACCCTGGCGATGGGGTAGCCGGTGGCCTTGGAGGCCAGTGCGGATGATCTTGATACACGGGGGTTGACCTCGATCAGACGGTAATCCCCGTTCTCGGGGTTGAATGCGAACTGCACGTTGCAACCACCCTCTATCTGCAGCGCACGGATGACCTTGATAGCGGATGCACGGAGTCTTTGGTGATCATCATCCGAGAGGGTCTGGGCCGGGGCGCACACTATACTCTCACCGGTATGTATGCCCATGGCATCGAAGTTCTCCATGGAACATATCACAATGCAGTTGTCATTGCCGTCGCGCATGACCTCGTACTCGTACTCCTTCCAACCCAGCACGCTCTCCTCGATCAGGACCTGATTTATACGGGAGTATGCCAGGCCACGGCCGGTTATCTGCTCCAGTTCCTCCTCGTTATGAGCTATGCCGCCACCGGTGCCGCCCAGGGTATAGGCTGGGCGGATCAGGACCGGATAGGAGCCTATCCAATCGACCGCATCTTTGGCCTCTTGTATGGACGTCACAGTGAGGGACTTGCATATCGGCTCACCGATCTTGACCATGGTCTCCTTGAACAGCTCCCGGTCCTCGGACATGGCGATGGCCTCAGGCTGGGTGCCCAGGAGCTTGACCCCCAGGCGGTCCAGGTCCCCGCTGTCAGCCAACTCGGAACAGAGGTTGAGGGCGGTCTGTCCGCCCATTCCGGCAAGTATGCCGTCCACCTTCTCCTCCTCGAGTATCTTTACTATGGTCTCAGCGTTCAGAGGTTCGATGTAGACCTTGTCAGCGGTGTCCAGGTCGGTCTGGATCGTCGCAGGGTTGGAATTGACCAGAACAACCTCGTATCCCTCCTCGCGGAGTGATTTGCATGCCTGGGATCCGGAGAAGTCGAACTCGGCCGCTTGTCCTATCACGATAGGTCCAGAACCGATAACCATCAATTTTCGGTACTCGCGTTTCATTTGCAGGCCTCCATCATCTCCCCGAGACGGTCAAAGAGGAAAGAGGTGTCCCAGGGCCCTGGAGACGCTTCTGGATGGTATTGGACTGTGAACACCGGTAGGTCCTCATGATGGAGGCCCTCTATGGTGCCGTCATTGACATTGAATTGATCCGCCACGAGGCCTGTGCCATCCAAGGATTCCGGGTCGACTGCGAACCCATGGTTCTGGGATGTTATGTAGACCTTGCCGTTGTAGAGCACCGATTGATTGGCCCCCCGGTGCCCGAACTTCATCTTGTAGGTCTTGGCACCGAATGCCAGGGCGGTCAGTTGGTTGCCCATGCAGATGCCCATCACCGGTAGATGGTCAGCGATGGTGCGGATGTTCTTGATGGTGGTTGACATTATCTCCGGGTGCGATGGGTCCCCGGGGCCGTTGGAGATCATGACTCCCTGTGCTCCGGAATCGATGATCACATCGGCAGGAGTGTCGTGTGGGAAGCGGATTACGTTGTAACGGGAGCGAAGGTCACGGACGATGCCCTCCTTGGCACCGCAGTCGATCAGCCCGACGGTGTGTTTCTTACCCTCATCATAACGGGAGATCTCCTTGGGGGACACCTCAGCGATGAGATTGGTCTCATTGGGGAAGGGCATCCTGCGCAATTCCTCCACCAGGGAGGCAGGGTCATCAATGCTGGTGATGGCACCCCTCAGAGTCCCGTGTTGGCGTATCTTGATTATGAGCTCCCGGGTGTCCAGATAGGATATCCCTGGCACCTGATTATCCTTCAGGTAACCATCGATCGTACCTCCGCCGTACATCTGACTCGGCTCAGGGCAGGCCTCCCTGACCACGAAGCCCCTGACATGCACCCCGCTGGATTGGCTATTGGCATCGGATATGCCATAATTGCCGATAAGCGGGTAGGCCATAACCAGGATCTGTCCGCGGTACGAGGGGTCTGTGAGGCTCTCCTGATAACCGGTCATGCCGGTGTTGAAAACAACCTCTCCGAATACCGTGTCCTGATGGCCGAAACCGACACCCTCCAAAACAGTGCCGTCCTCCAACACGAGAAAGCAACTTACCATCAGAATGCTATGGAAATTGTGAATCGTACTTAACTGTTATCGTTCCCCATCGACAGCCTGTTACAGCGGTTGTCGGATAGGAGACAAATCACATTCATCGGGCCTCCGATGGGACTTAGAACATGGTCCAAACGGTCGGAATCATGTTCCGCCGGGCTCCAAAACACCGTCGGAGGACCGGCGCAAGGAGCCCTCCCTCACCATGGTGTTCAATACCGTGCTGATCCGGGACTTGATGTTGGGTCCGATCCTCTCGAAACCCAATAACCTGGCGACATTCTTGATGGTTTCCGCTTCTGGCAATGCGAGGCGTGATGCGACCAATATGATGGCGGCCGCAAGCTCCTCATCAGCCACCCAT
>SKGM01000035.1 GCA_007117455.1 Candidatus Methanomethylophilaceae archaeon | reverse complement strand
TTCCACAGCTCACCTATCGGTATCCACGTGATAGGCTCCACCGATTTCCAGATAATCAGTAACGACATGGAGAACGATATCGCCGACATCATCCTCCAAGATTCCACCTTCATGAGTTTGGAGAGGAACGTGATGTGCAAGGGTCTTGTGATTGAAGGTCATGCCCTCGCATCATGGGACAGTCATGAGATGACCACGGACAACACCGTCGGAGGGGAACCGCTCATCTATCTCAAGGATCTGACCGAGGAAAGCGTGAGCGGTCCGGCGGGACAGGTCATTCTCGTGAATTGTCATGACATGATCATATCCAGTCTTCTCATCGATGATGTGAATTCAGCTCTTATATTGGCTTTTTCCGATAACAACGAGATTCTATTCAACGAGTTCCATGGGAACGGGGATGCAGTGTACCTCTGGATGTCCCATGGCAACAACATAACCGATAACCTGATGTCTTCGAGCGGGAACAGTTCGATATACCTGCGACAATCGGATGACAACCTGATATCAAACAACGATTTCGATGGTGGCGATGGTGCCGGTGTCCATCTTAAAGACTCTTCGAACAATGAGATAAGCAACTGTACCTTCAGTGGTCTCAACATAGGGATAGATTCCCAAAACTCGCAAGGCAATCAGATACTCCAGAATCTGCTCATCGACAACGAGAGAGGTCTGGGGTTGTACAATGAGAGCAACCACAACCTGGTGTTCTTCAACCTCTTCCTGGGGAACGGTATAGGCCTCCATTCCGATTCAGAGGACAACATCATAGTCGGAAACGACTTCATCGGCAATGATGGCCACCATGCTCTGGACTCAGGGGATAACACATGGAATCTCACCGCCGCTCTCGGTGGTGGTAACTTCTGGTACGACCACGACCTCACCGACACCACCTCGGATGGCTATGCGGACTCAGAATATCCCATAAGCGGGGGCTTGAACACCGACCATCTGCCCCTTCTCAAATCCTTGGACGATGTGGCACCGCAGGCTTACGCCGGTGAGGACGTCACCGCCAAACTCGGTGAATCCATCGTACTCGACGGTTCCGGCTCATCCGATGACCGGGCCATAGCCAATCACTCATGGTACATCACCGAGGACGACGTCACCCTCTATGGTGAGAAGCCATCCTATTCGTTCACCAGCCCTGGGGAGTATGAGGTGGTCCTCACCGTCACCGATTACGGCGAGAACACCGATGTCCATGAGATCACCGTAACCGTCATCCACCACGAGAAGGTGTTCATCACCGATGTCCACGAACTCCAGAACATCAAGGAGAACCTATACGGAAATTACATACTGGCCAATGACATCGATGCCTCGGACACTGTGTATTGGAACGATGGTAAGGGTTTCTCCCCCCTGGGAAATATCAGTGTAGAGGACCTTGACGATATGAGTGGAGGGTTCTTCGGAACCCTGGACGGCAACGGTTACAACATAACCGGTCTCCACATCCATAGGCCTGAAGCCTTCGCGGTCGGACTCTTCGCCTTGATATCCCCCGGAGGTTCGGTGAAGAACATGACAATGAATGGTCTGAATGTCACCGGAGGGGAGGGTGTGGGAGGTCTCGCCGGAGCTAATTTCGGTGAGATCCGAGGATGTCACCTGGAAGGTGAGGTGACCGGCCAGGGTCTGGTAGGGGGAGTGGTCTCCATGAACGCCGGGTCGATAAGCGAGACCGTATCGATGTTGGAGGTCACGGCCACAGGTACATTCAGCATAGGGGATCTGCAGGGAGCTTCGATGGCTGGCGGTCTAGCTGGCATGAATGAAGGGGAGCTGGAGGACTGCCATGCCTACGGTGACGTGCAGGGGGACATCGCCGTGGGGGGATTGGTGGCCATGAACGTCGGGTACATGGGTAACAGCACCGCTTCCGGAAATGTCACAGCAGCATCATTCGCTGGAGGCCTTGCGGCGATGTCAGATGGAGTCGTACATCGTTGTTCGGCGAGCGGTGATGTCAGCGTCAACGACGTCTTTGAATTCGGCCCGGGTATGAATGCTTCCATGGCCGGCGGCCTCCTAGGTATGAATGACGGTACACTGACCGATAGCAACGCCAGCGGGAACGTCGAAGGGGTGGCCGTGGTCGGCGGACTGGTGGCAGGCAACAACGGTACCATCATGAACTGTTATGCCACCGGTGACGTGACCGCTACGGGTCTAGTGGAATTCGGGGATCCAGAAGAGCCGATCGACGCATCGATGGCAGGAGGTCTGGTGGCTCTCAACATGGCGACCATCGAATCCTGTGATGCATCAGGGGATGTCCAGGGCAAGGTGATGGTGGCAGGGCTCGTGGCGTTCAACATGGGCAACGTGAGTGAATCCCATGCCCATGGTGATGTGATCGCGGAGGTATTCGTCGGTGGGTTGGTGGCGTTCAATCAGGGGAATATAACCAAATCAAGTTCCAACGGTCAGGTCGAGGCCACCGAGGAGACCGGTGATTTCGGCGCATCGATGGCAGGAGGCATGGTGGCGTTCAACATGGGCAACGTGAGTGAATCCCATGCCCATGGAGCGGTCATCGGACTATCTATGGTCGGCGGCCTGATGGGCCTCAACGAGGGCAAGGTGGAGGACTGCCTGGCCTCTGGACCGGTGACCGCTAGGGACATCGTCGGCGGTCTGATAGCCTTCAACAACGGCACTGTGGAACGATCCAACGCATCAGGCGCGGTCATAGGTCAGAATCACACAGGCGGCCTGGTGGGAATGGCGGTCGGCGGGGTCATCGAGGACTGCAGCGCCAACGGTACGGTGGAAGGTCGGGTTTGGGTCGGAGGGCTTGTCGGACATAATGAGGCGGACATATCCAACTCCCATTACGAGGGTACGGTAATCGGTGAGGAGACGGTCGGTGGTCTGGTGGGATTCAACGAAGTAGCGATAATATCCCAAAGTCACGCCATCGTGACCGTCTCCGGAACCGGTGATAAGATCGCTGGATTGGTAGGAGATAACAAGGGAACGATAACAGGATGTCATGCGATGGGCCAGGTCCAAGGAGGCGACAACACCGCCGGACTGGTGGCCTTCAATCGTGGTACTGTTGAATCATCATACTTCATAGGTGAGGTGGAGGGATCCGATGGTGTTGGAGGCTTGGTATCCACCAACCGGGGTTCGGTGCAGGATTCCCACAGTTATGCGGATGTCAAGGGCGGACAGTATGTGGGTGGACTCGTAGGTTTCAATGATCTCCAGGGTGAGGTTAGTGGCAGTCATTCCTCATCAGATGTACAAGGCGTCAACCAGGTGGGAGGGCTGGTCGGATTCAACCAGAATCTGATCGAGGACTGTCACAGCAGTGGGACGGTCGTCTCCACCATGGACTTCGCAGGTGGATTGGTAGGGCAGAACAACCGCGACATACTGACCTCGTACTCCCTTTCGGATGTCGATGGCGGTTCATACATCGGAGGTCTGGTGGGTTACAATAATTTTGATGGGGAGGTCAACAACTCATATGCCCGGGGGGCAGTCAATGGAAGCACCGCCATCGGAGGTCTGGTGGGTTGGAACAAAGGCCTTGTCGATCAGTCATACTCCACAGGAGTGGTAACTGGGAACACTAAGCCTGGAGGCCTCATAGGCTTGAATGAGACCGGTGTGGTCACCGCATCCTTCTGGGACAATCAGACGTCTCTTATGATGACTAGCGAGGGGGGAGAAGGCAGGAACACCACGGCGATGAAGACCGAATCGACTTTCGTCACCGCTGGTTGGGACTTCGTATCCACCTGGTACATCATAGAGGGGAACTCATATCCCTTGCTCTCCTATCAACCAGAGCCGCTGATCGCCGATGCGGGTGAGGACATGACCGTCATCCAGGGGGAGACGATGGAACTGGATGCATCCGGTGGGAGCGGGGCTGTCAATTGGACCTGGACGTTCGTGGACGGTGTGCCTGTCACCCTCTATGGTGAGAAGGTCGAGCATGTGTTCTTCGATGTAGGTGTTTACGAGGTGACATTGACCGTCAGGGATGCGGAGGACAATGAGGACACCGATGTGGTCAACATCAACGTCATCAGTTCCGATGTACCTGTGCTGCAGATCATCTCACCGGCCGAGGGCTCACACATCCCCAGCAGCGATGTCTTGGTCGAATGGACCGTTGATTTCGCTGACCCATACACCGTGAACGTCAGCATTGACGGCGTGAATTGGATAGAGGATGCGGGCGAGGATCACACCTTCACCGGTCTCGGGGACGGAGAGTACACCGTATATGCGGTCGCCAAGAGTGCCTCCGGAGACAGCGTTCCCCGCACGGTGACCTTCACCGTTGACACCAAGGAACCAGAGCTGGAGATTACATCGCCGCTCGATGGAACACTGGTCAACGGGACCGCTGTGGTCACCTGGACAGTCGATGAGGATAACGAATGGCACGCCGAGGTGGCTGTCGATGACGGGGATTGGATCAACATAGGCAAGGTACTCGAGCACGAGTTCACCGGACTGGAGGAAGGGGTCCGGGTCATCAAGGTCAAGGTGACCGATCTGGCGGGCAACAGTAACCAATCCTCCTTGACCCTCAACGTGGACACAACCGAACCGAGCCTGGACATAAGCTTCCCTGAGGACGGATACCACACCAACATCGAGTCTGTGCTCGTGGAATGGACGGCGGACGATGCGTCACCGTTCACCGTCAACATCTCCTATGACGGCGATCTGTGGGAGGAACCGGACACCGATTCCAACCACACATTCTCCCTCTCTGTGGGGGAGAACGTCCTGTGGGTCAGAGCTGTGGACGAGGTCGGGAACACCAACATCACAACCGTTACGGTCACCTTGGACCAAACCGCACCCATACTCGATATGGTATCCCCTGACGATGATTCCATTCACGCCACATCCCATGTCCTGGTCACTTGGACAGTCGATGAGGATTACGAATGGCACGCCGAGGTGGCTGTCGATGACGGGGATTGGACAAACATAGGCAAGGTACTCGAGCATGAGTTCGAAGACCTTGAGGATGGAAGCAGGGAACTCAAGGTACGCATAGTGGACCAGGCGGGCAACTCGGACATGGATTCACTGACGGTCAACATCGACACCACCCCTCCAGATGCACACGCGGGCGTGGACCAGGAGGTGGATGAAGGTTCAACGGTGACGTTCGATGGTTCCGCGTCCACGGATAACATAGGGATCGTGAACTATACCTGGACATTCACATATGACGACACACCGGTGGAACTGCACAGCGTCTCGCCATCATTCCAATTCGACATGATAGGGGTTTATGACGTCACCCTGACTGTGAAGGACGCTGCGGAAAACAGCGCCACGGACACGATGGTCGTAACAGTACTCGACATAACCCCTCCTGATGCAAATGCGGGCGTGGACCAGGAGGTGGATGAAGGCAGCACCGTAATATTCGATGGGTCCGGATCCACGGACAACATAGGGCTCGAGAATTACACTTGGAACTTCACATACGACGGCTCAGCATTGGAGGTCTATGGAGTCTCACCGTCATTCGTGTTCAACATCCCTGGGACTTATACGGTCACGTTGACTGTTAAGGACGCTGCCGATAACAGTGACACCGATACTATGACCGTCACTGTCAATGACATCACCGACCCCGTCGCCGATGCCGGACCCGACCAGGAGGTGGATGAAGGCAGCACCGTTACATTCGATGGTTCCGGCTCCACGGACAACGTGGGCATCGTGAACTATACCTGGACATTCACATACGACGACTCACCTGTCGTGATCTATGGCGTCTCTCCATCCTTCGAGTTCGTAGCCATAGGGGTTTACGAGGTCACCCTGACGGTAAAGGATGATGCTGACAACAGTCACACGGACACCATGACGGTGAACGTACTTGACGCCACACCTCCTGATGCAAATGCAGGTGTGGACCAGGAGGTGGATGAAGGTTCGACGGTGACGTTCGATGGTTCCGGATCCACGGACAACGTGGGAATCGTCAATTACACCTGGAGCCTCACATACGACGATGTTCTGGTCAAGGTATACGGCGTATCGCCATCCTTGGAATTCAACATCCCTGGGACTTATACGGTCACGTTGACCGTTAAGGACGCTGCCGATAACAGTGACACCGATACCATGACCGTCACGGTCAATGACATCACCGACCCCGTCGCCGATGCCGGCACCGATGTCACAGTAAGCACCGGGGACGAGGTGTCATTCGATGGTTCCGGCTCCACGGACAACGTGGGAATCGTCAATTACACCTGGACCTTCACCTACGGAGGCGAGACTATCACCCTCTATGGCGTATCTCCGACACACACCTTCGATGAGGAAGGCAGTTACACCGTGACCCTCACCGTCCGGGACGCTGCTGACAACAGTGACACCGACACCATGACGGTTACTGTGACAGAGCCACCTGAGGACGATGATGAGCCCGATGCCCCTTGCCTCAGCTTCCTCATGATACTGCTCAGCGGCCTGTTCGTCGTGCCGGCCTTGATCCTGAAGCGCCGAAGATGAACCTCACTCGTACATGCTGCCGGTGCGGTAGCCTCTGAGGTCCATGGAAACGTGCCGGAAACCCAGTTCACGCAGTCGCACGTGGATCTTCCGACCCATCTCGGTGACCCTCGCCATATGCTCCACTGGGACCTCTATACGTACATCCCGTCCATGGACCCTGACCCTTGATGAGGGCACCCCGATGTCATTGAGGAAGTCCTCCGCCTTTTCTATGTTCTGCAGGAGCTCCGCATCCCAGGGTGAATCAGCCTCCAGACGGGTGGCCAGACAGGTCTCCTTGCTCAACCTCACCGGTAGCTCCAGTTCCTTAACCAGACACTCGATCTCCTCTCTTTCCACACCTAGTTCGGCGAGCGGGCTGAGCACACCCCTCTCCTTTGCGGCCAACCTCCCGGGACGGGTGTCGGCATCATCGGCTGAGTTCTCACCATCAACGATACACCTGAGACCGAGGCGGATCCTGCCCTCCTCGATGGCATCGAATATCAGGGCCTTGCAATGGTAGCATCGGCCGCGGTCGTTGCGATGGACGGCGCTGAACTCCATGCCCACAGTGGAAATGACCTCGAGCTCAATACCCATCGCCTCAGCGGTTGCCAGGGCTTCACCCCTCTGTCTTCTTGAGATGTAGGGAAGGTCGACGAAGAATGCTCTGAACCCCCCCGGTACGGCGGACTTGGCCGCAGCTAGCAACAACGTGCTGTCCAAACCTCCGGAGTAGGCTATCGCCATGCCCTCATGTTCCCTCATCCAATCCTGCAGACGCTGCAGTGTCGCTTCTCCGCTCACACCGCATGAATCGTGGCCCGATGTTAAGGAACTATCGATTAGGTATCAAAAGGAGTGGGAAAAAGGGAAGTGGTTTGCGAGGTTCCAAAATGCGAGAGGTCTCCTGATGTCTGATTCTCGGAGGCTTGGTTCAAGAGACCTGCCGTTTTGTTAAGTATCCCTAAATCATTGGACCTATAAATATTTTAGGATAGACTAAATCTTTACATGAAGCACATGCCTCCTAGGGGGTGAAACAATGAAATACACACTTCGTTTATGGTCGGTACATGAACATCCGTGACATCCTGGCATCCCTCAGCGACGGGGCCATGGGCATCGACGAGGCCGAGAGGCTACTGCGTCTGGACTATGTGCAGCACATCGAGGGCCACACCGTCTTCGACCATGCCCGTCAGCTACGCTCCGGTGTCCCGGAGGTGGTTTACGGCCTGGCCAAGGACCCCGAGACGGTGGCAGACATCGTGCAGAGGGCCATGGAGCGCAGGGAGCTGGTGATAGTGTCCAGGATCACCGACCAGCATCATGACGCCGTCCTAGCCAGGATAGGCAGTGACAATCTCCGCTACGAGAGGAAGGCGAGGATGTTGGTGGTGGACAGGAGGGAATCTTCCGAGACCAAAGGGAGGGTGGGCATAATCACCGCCGGCACCTCGGACATGGCGGTGGCGGAGGAGGCCCGAGTAATGCTGGAGGCGATGGGTTGTGAATGCCTATGCTTCCATGATGTCGGAGTGGCCGGCATGCACCGTTTCCTCGAACCGATGAAGAAGGTTCTGGAGCAGGACGTTGACGCGTTGATAGTGGTGGCAGGGATGGAGGGGGCGCTGCCGACCTTGGTGTCCTCACTGTCCCCGATACCGGTGATAGGTGTACCGGTGTCAACCGGCTACGGGATAGGGGGGAACGGCGAGGCCGCCCTGTACAGCATGCTGCAGTCCTGCGCCCCAGGCCTTGCAGTGGTGAACATAGACAACGGCATAGGGGCGGCATCATTCGCAGCCATGATCGCCCGACGTCGCTAGAGGCCTTCCTTCTTGGAGATATGGTACATAGCGCCAAGGATCGTCACCAACAAAGCGATCACAGTTAAGGCGGCAATGACCCTGTCCCGGACCGGTTGGTCGGCCAGGAGGCCTATGCCCTCTCCATCCGAGGCCATGGTGTCCTCCACGGCGCTGGTGGCCGGGACGACCAGGACGGAGAGCAGCAACAGGGATGCGAATAGGAGCATGCCGACGCGTTTCATGAGGTTGCATCCCGGATGTAGGATATACTGTTTACCCTCCCTTATGCAGTGATGCCAGAATTTCCCACTGTCGGTGATCGGTCGCTGTGACGACCTCTCCGTTCCCAAAGGGGGTGCGGAGAGCTCTGCCCACAAATTGATGGGTCATGACGCTGAGTCCGCATGGGTCGGGGTCGGATGACGAAAAAAAACGCAACAATCCGAGGGATAGGATAAAAACCCGGTAAGTGGTTACCTGGGCTCAAAGGGAGGTTGATTGGTACGTCAGATGATGATAAGGCGAACGCTGTCAAGCGACCAGGCATCAGGATAACCGGTTCCAGGGATGCCAAGCCCCCTAAGTCCAATCCCCTGAAGGCGCTGAGGAGACGGGACAAGCGCCTGGAGGAGGAGGTCGAGAGGCTGGACCAGGAACTGCGTCGTATGCAGGCCGATGTCAAGAGCCTCATGTGCATCTATCAGACCCTCCCCAAGGACCGATCGCTCCCGCAGCGTGAGGCGCCTCCGTCGAGATCCGACCCGCTGCTCTTCTCCCAGCTGTTCCAACTTGTACGGTCATTGGAGAACGAGATGGACCGCATGGCATCGGTCTACATTTCTGACGACAACCCCCGCGTCCAGGAACATCAGCACCTCGATTCCCTCTACCAGGGTTTCGTGGAGGCTCTACTGAAAGCCTATCCTGGGCTGTCCGAGGCATCGGTCACCCTCGACTCCCTGCTGGATGATGACGCCATAGGTATCTCCGCCCTATCGCAGAGGCCATCCATGGAGGATGGGGAAGGATACAGTGAAGAGGATGAGGGGGACATGCTCGCCTCGTTGCGTATGGTGCAGCAGTGTCTGGAGTCCATGCTCATGAAGGTGGCGAGGTCCGAGAGGGTGGAGGGTGCAGAGCTGGATGCCCTCGACCACTGGTACCAGGTCTTCGCCTCATTCCGTTGAATGTACGGCGGCCAAGTCCCTGGACAGTTCTCCAGCGCGTACGAGCTGCAGAGCCGCCACCGCCGACCAGATGAGGGGGAACCAGAATGTTATCAGCCGGGCCGTAAGCGCTATGGCCACCGCCTCCGGCAGGAGCAGGCCGTTGGCTGTGAGCACCAGGGCCATGGTGCCCTCGAAGGTGCCGAGACCGCCAGGCGTCAAAGGGAGCATGCTGACCAGGTAGGCGGCGAAGACCGCCAGCACCGCCAGACCGAAGCTGACATCCAGACCCAGGACCGCTGCGGTGGCCCAGATCTTGACCGGATACAGTACCCATATGATGATGGAATAGCTCAGGATGACATTCCTATCGCGGGAGTCGATGAGGTCTTTGACGTCCTCACCGGCACGCCTTAGGAAAGCAAGACCGGAACGGAGTCGAGGGAATGAACCGGACTCCGGGCCGCATCCTCCGCTGCGGTGGATGATGAGGATGAGGGCGGACATGAGCAGGGCGAGCCCCAGGAAGGAAATGTGGACCACAGTCGGCACCTCGTAGGTCCCGAGTGCGGCGATTAGGAAGAGCAGGCAGAGGGCCATGAACGGCAGGAGTGAGAGGTACTTATGGGCGATCATGAAGGAGGCCAGTCTCCCATACTCCATGCCGGTGTGCTGTCGGAAGAGGTAGACCTTCACCGCCTCCCCCCCGAACTTGGAGGAGGGGGTCACACCCTCCACGAATGAACCGGCGAGATGTATCCTAAGAACATCACGGAACCTGATGGAGGGAACATCCCGCCGTAGCAGGATGTGCCACTGCCTGGCGGTCAGTGACACGGTGTAGAACTGGAGGGCACACATCGCCAGCAGGAATACGATGAGGTGCGATGGCTCTATGGCAATCATCACCATCACGATCGTGTCCAGTCCCGCAAATATGGTGATGGATGTCAGCAGGATGATCCCGAACGTCCACACCAAGGCCTTGGACCGCATCGGACTCAGGCCTCGAAGAGCAGGGAACGGTCGAAGGTCGGCATGAGGTGGGAAACATGCTCCTTGGGGTCGAGGCGCATGGCGTCAGCGCCATAGGATACGGAGAGGGATCCCCGTGGCATGCGTAGGACCACGGCAGGACCGCCGGATATCAGGTTGCGGACCGCGACATCCTTCGGAGATACGTGCAGGGCCACCAATGCCTTGGTGTACCTCCGGGGTATGGGTCCGAGCCCGTCGGCATGCAGGACTTCTATGGATTCATCCATGCCCAGCATGCTGACCACACGACGGGCGGCCTCAACCGCCTCGGGGTCGATGTCTATGGCCACGACCTTGGCGCCGGTCAATCTGGCGACCAGGACCGCTGTGAAGGGGAGTGAGCCACAACCCACGTTGAGTACCACATCCTCCCCCTCTATCCGAGCGAGTGCGACCTCGCGGCGCACCACCCTTCCGTAAGGCAGCATATAGAGCTTGAAGAGGGTCATGCTGGAATGCATCCTGTGCTCCAGGGCGCAGGTGAACCTCTGTATTATCCTGCTCTTGTTCATATGTTGGATGCAAAGTGAAAGGAGGATATAAAATGTTAGGTATGACTAAACTATTTTATATCTCCTAAATAATCACCTTTACATGGGCTTGAGAGCAACCACCTCCGACCTCAGCGATATGAACGACACCCAGTTCAACGAGGTCACTCAAAATCACGGATCCGAGCGCAGCGGACTCATGGTCCTGATGCAGAACGGATACAAGAGGATGGAGATGACCGTCTCACGCCTCCCCCTCCTGGGGAATCTGTATGGAAGGATTTTCTACGGCCCTCTTCTACGAAGGGAGGCCAAGGTTGCCGGACTGGAGGAGGGTTCCAAGGTCGTCGTCGTCGGCAGCGGGCACCTCCCGTTGACCGGGATCCATCTTGCCAAGCAGGGTATGAGGGTGACATGCATCGACAACGACCCTGAGGCCACATCCTCGGCTGTGAGGTATGCCGCGAGGAGAAGCCACTCCGGTGAGCTGGAGTTCATGACCGAGGATGGCATCCATCACGACTACTCGGAAGCGGAGGCGGTATGGGTGGCATTCAACGTTTCACCCAAGGAGCCCATAGTGCGCAAGGCCGTGGACGACATGGAGACCGGGGGCAAGGTAATCTACCGGAACCCCCGGGGATTGCTCGCCAAGGTATACGGGGTCGTATCGCCTTCTGAGATACCTGCCGGCCATCGTCGCATAAGGCACCTGGTGGGCAAGGACTCCCTGGTCCTCGTCAACCGCTTGGAGTGCGACCACTGCCTCCGTAAGACCCTCTGCAGCCTGGAAGAGGGTTGCGAAGGGGTCATCGCCGCAGGCCCTGAGGACCCGGTACTCCGGGCATTGGGGATCAGGCCGGGTAAGACCGTCCGCAGTCTCTGCAGACAGCCTCTGGGAGGCCCGCTGCTGGCCTGTGTGGACGGTAGGAAGGTCGCCATCGACATGGACATCGCTCGGACGATAACCCTGGTCTAAGGTGCTTAGGCATGGAGGTCCTGCTCATAGGTCCCCCCAATGTGGGGAAGAGTGTGCTCTTCAACCGTCTGACGGGTATCGATGTCTTCATGGCCAACTACCCTGGCACCACGGTGGATTACAAGAGGGGCCATGCATCGGTGGGTGACCGCAGATACACCCTGGTGGATGTGCCCGGGACCTATGACCTCGAGGCATCCAACGAGGCTGAGAGGGTGGCCATCCGTATGTTGGAGGGCAAGCCCTCCGGCATCGTCTTCGTGCTGGACGCCAAGAATCTGGAGGCCAGCATGCACCTTCTCCTCCAGGTTCTGGAGAAAGGACTCCCTACCGTGGCGGTAGTGAACCGTTCCGACCTGGTCAGGGGGAAGGTCGACACCGCATTCATATCACAGGAGCTGGGCATACCGGTGGTCACCAGCATCGCCACCCAGTCCCAGGGTCTGGATGAGATCAAGTCACTGGTGGGGGACCTGTTGGAAGGAAAGGTATCCCCCAGCGTCCCCCGGTCCTCGGACTGGAGGGAGGCGGAGAGGATATCATCTCAGGCCAAGGTCCCATTGGGGGAGATGGACCGCATCGAAAGATGGGGGGAGTTGATGGTGAGGCCGATACCCGGCATCCCCATCGCCATACTGGTGATGGTGGCCACATTCGGCTTCGTCGTCGGTCTGGGCATGGGACTGAGGCAGATGGTGATACTGCCTCTGTTCCGCGGGCATCTCTTCCCTTTCATTGAAGGTGCCGTCACCGGCGTGGTCAGCGACGGGGTGCTCCTGAACATACTTATCGGTGATTACGGGGTGCTGATCAAGACCATAGAATGGCCTTTGGGACTGGTCCTGCCTTACATCATATCCTTCTACCTCGCCCTGTCCATCCTGGAGGACAGCGGTTACCTGCCCCGGCTGGCGGTCCTGATCGACGGACTGTTCCGACGGATAGGCCTCTCAGGCTCCCACATCATACCCTTCCTGCTCGGATACGGCTGTGCCGTGCCGGCCATAATGTCGACCCGGAACATCAACGACCGCCGCAAGCGCATCATGGTGTCGGCGATGGTGTGCATGTCAGTGCCATGCGTCGCCCAGTCGGGGGCTTTCATATCCCTGCTCGCAGAGGCATCAATATGGTTGGTCCCGGCGATCTTCCTGTTCTCCCTGCTGGCGGCATTCACCTTCGGTATGGTGCTGAAAAGGGTGATGGGGATAAACAGGGAGGTCATGATCCAGGAGGTTCCGGACCTTCTATTGCCGGACCTCAACATCCTAGGCAAGAAACTCTGGATCAGGGTGAGGCACTTCCTTTCCGACGGGGTGCTGCCGATGGCGGTCATAATCGCTGTGGCGGCGGTCCTCTATGAGACCGGCGTCCTGATCGTCATCGGGGAGATGATGGAGCCTCTGGTCGTCGGTTGGCTCGGTCTGCCTGCCGAGGCAGCGACGCCCCTCTTGCTGGGCGTATTCCGGAGGGAGCTGACGGTGCTGCCGCTCCTGGACATGGACCTGAGCATGCTGCAGCTGTTCACCGCCTCGGTGGTCGCATTGCTGTACATCCCATGCATAGCCGTCATCGGAGTCCTGGCCAAGGAGTTCGATCTTCGAACGGCGGCGTACATGCTGATTGTGACCATGGTGGTGTCCTTCGCCGTGGGAGGCCTGATATACCAGATAGCCTCCATCATCCTCTGATTTTCACGGTTGGCAGGATATCCTATTATACCCGCTGTTTTGTATCATAATCCGATGGAGGGATGGTACGGTGACGGCGTCACCAGGACGCTGTCGGAGGACCGGTTGAAGGTCATCGGCATATTGTTGGCATTGGTGATGATGCTGACCATGGTCCCGTTCCAGGCCCCCGAGCCCGTGGCGGACATCAGGTCACATGTGCATACATTCTCCTTCCAGACCGCCACCATGGACGGTCCCGACCATCAGCCGTTCCAGGTCGAGGGTGCCCACTACGGAGCCTTGGGCTCCTCCCCCTACGCACTCCCAATGATCAGTGAGGAGGTCGCACTCCCCCTCGGGGCGGTATCTTTGGTGGGCCTGAGGGTCACCGGCTCCTCCCCGATGGAACTGGGGCCCGTCGAGATCCCTCCACTGGTCTACGGGAACAGTTTGTCCACACATGTCGCCGAGGGGGGTTCTGAGTTGGCTTATGCCGGACCCATGCACGAGCGCGATGGGGTACCGCACCTTCCGATATCTGTGACTCCGATCAGCATCGATGACGGATGGGCAACCCACCACCATGAGGTCACCGTGGAGGTCATCTATGAGCATCGGGACCCCTCACCGGCGCTTGGATCTTCAGTACTTCCTTTGAACGACCCTTACGACATGCTGATAATCACATCCACTTCGATGATGGACGAGTTCGACCGCCTGGCAAGATGGAGGGGCGCCCTGGGTATCGACACCAAGGTCGTCAGTGTCAGTCAGGTGTCCTCCCTGTACCCTGGCGTTCCGATCAAGGAGGCCATACGGGCCTTCGCCTGGCAACAGCACAACACCAGCGGGATCGACTACCTGCTCCTGGGCGGCGGGGCGGGCATAATACCTGCCCACAAGATCACCATGAGTGCAGGCAGCTACACCGAGGACATCCCGGCCGACATCTACTATGGTGCTTTCGGAGGTAATGTGGATTGGTCGGTGTCATTCAACCCCATAGTGGATGTGGCGGTGGGCAGGGTCCCGGTCTCGACCGTCGCCGGGGCCGCCAACTATGTGGACAAGGTCATAGCCTACGAGGGCAGGTCCGCCGGGACCGAGCTTCTTTTCGAGGTACTTTTCCTGGGGGAGAAACTGGATGAGAGGGTATGGGGGGGCTCGGTCAAGGACACCAATCTGCCCCTTGTTCCTGAAGAGTACAACGTGACCAAACTTTACGAGAGGGACAACGGCCGCCTTCGTTTCCTGGATGTACGGGAGGTGGTCAGCGACGCCCACATAATCAACAACATGGGCCACGGCGACTTCGACTTCCTGGCGACACTGCGCAGCTGGAATGTGCAGTTCATAGAAAACCAGCTGCCTTACATCTGGAAGAGCCAGGGTTGCAATGTGGGCGGATTCGACCGCAACCCCTGCGTCTCCAACGCCATGCTGGCGGATGAGAGGAACAGTGTGGCCAACATCGTCAACTCCCGTTTCGGTTGGTACATCAGCGGCCCCAGTTACCCCATCGGGCCGTCGAACCTGTTCGACCTCGCATTCATGGACCTGGTGTTCCGGAGCGATGGACTCCTGGGGGACATACACCATCAGGCCAAGCAGACGCAGGTGAACAACCTGAGCAACGAGTACATCCGTTGGGTGTACGCCACCCTGAACCTTTTGGGTGACCCAGCGTTGAAGGTCGGGGGGTATGATAGGCTTCCGACCATGGACATAATGGCCGACGGTGATGATGACCTTGTCTTCCTGGCAGATATCCATGATTGGCAGGGGGATGGCAGCGAAGCCTCACCTTACATCATAAGCGACATGGTATTCGATGGAACTGAGGCGACGGTCGACCTGAGGAACACCACCAAGCATCTGGTGTTCCGTAACAACACCCTCTCCGGTCCTGGCGTCGGTTTCTCTTTGGACGGTGTGTCGAACATAACCTTGGAGGACAACACCTTCCAAGGCAAGGACGTGGCGATAAAGGTCAACGGTTCCCTCCTCACAGTGGTCAACAACAGCTTCCAGGACAACTCGGTCGGTATATCATCATCCCATTCCGAGGCTTTGGTGGATGGTAACGCATTCATCCAGGGCAACGATCTGGCCTTGGAGGCCGAGGAATCAGTTCTGACCATCAGTAACAACATCTTCTCCCGCGGGGAAGGTCTTGCGGTCATGTTGAGAGGTGACGGCAGCGATGTGGTGAACAACAGTTTCGTGGAGAACAACGGCACGGCCATCAGGGTTAAGGGTGAGCAGGCGTGGAACGAAGGGTCCAACAATTGGAACCAGAACTGGTGGAGTGACATGGATGGTGAGGTCCAGTACGTCCTTGGCGGTTCTGGACACGACCCCTCACCGCGGGATACCAACATCAACGACGCCCCGGTATTCAGTGTCGCCGACTCGTCGACAAACGCCTCGGTGGACCTCATCGATCTGCGGGCCGACGCCGATGCGGGGATAGAGGGATACGAGGTCAGCGTGAACGGCGTCCCGTTCTGCTCCTTATGGGAGAACCCCATACAGGCCGGTGACCTCTGTCCCCGCTTCGGTCACAATGACATAACGGTGAAAGCGTACAGCATCCTAGGAAACCTGGGGATCCTGGATTACGAGCTGGACTACACCACCGATCTCGATCCCCTGCACATCACCTCCCCCTTGGAGGAGTATGTGAACATCTCCCGTCCCCTACTGTCCTGGGAGCTGGAGGACGACGCTTGGTTGGAGGATTACGCCTACAGCCTGGATGGTCAGCCGTTCACACCCATCTCCGAAAACTCCCTGATACCCGATGACCTCGAGGACGGGGTCCATGAGTTGAGGGTGAGGGCATTCGCCGCTGATGGCAACTACAGCTTCGCCCGCAAGGTGTTCTTCGTCGACACCGTTGCGCCTCTGGTATCGATAACATCACCCAAGGAGGGACGCCTGGTCGACCAGCAGCAATGGACGGTCAGATGGGATGCCTATGATGCCGGTGTCGAGCCCTCCGGGCTCCTGAGTGTCGTGGTGTCCATCGGCGGTACCGAGCACGTGCTATCAGGCTCGGAGACATCCCTGGACGTGATGCTGGATGAGGGCATGAACGAGATACGGGTCCATGTGACCGATATGGCCGGGAACGAGGCCTCGGACTCCATATCGGTGATGGTGGACAGCCAGCCGCCTCTGGTGAAGATCGACGAACCCGACGGTTTCCCCCTGGTCGGCGATACGCCCACGTTGACGTGGAACGTCACCGACAACGGCAGCGGTGTCGACAAGGTCCTGATGCGTATCGATGGAAGGGCACCCATGGATGTCACCGGCAGGGAGAGCCGGGAGCTGCGCGGATTATCGCCGGGCTACCATCTCGTGGAGGTCATAGCGCGGGATGCGGTGGGAAACACCGCCGTGGAGTCGATCGGCATAGTGACCGGCAACACGTTCCCTCTGTTGGACATCACGTCCCCCCGCAACGGTCATGCCTCGATACCGACCAACATCACCTGGGACGTATGGGGTGACGGGGACTTCACCTTCGGATACGTTGTGGACGGGGTCCATCATCCCACCGGTACGGACAAGGAGGCCAACATCCAACTTCCGGCCGGAGTCCATCAGGTGACCGTATGGGCTCAAGAGGCCGAAGGGCAGAACCTCACCCGGACCATGAGCTTCAACGTTATCGAGGAACGACCCTCCTTGGCCTGGTCATCCCCTGCTGACGGGGATGGTTCCGTGCTCTACGACCGGCATCTGCTGCTGCGCTACGACAATCTGGAGGACATGGACCGGCACCTGACCACCCTGGCATTGCGGGACGGTGACGGTCACCGAATCACAGGTACCTGGGGATGGTTGTCCAACGGTACCCTGCGATTCGTCCCGGATGCGAATCTTGAAAACCCGCAAAGCTTCGTACTCACGGTGTCCGCCACGGACCTCACAGGAACCTTATGGAATGACACCATCAGTTTCCAGACCGCTCCCCTCACCGTACCCGGAAGACCCATCAACCTCCAGGCCCAAGGGGTACAGACCTGGCTGGGGCCGCATGTGATGCTCACATGGGAGGAGCCGTTCGATGACGGCGGTTACCCACTCGAAATCCACCCATTGGTGTACACCGTGCACCGCCAGGACGATGATGGGGAATGGGAGTCCATAGGTTCCACGGAAAGGCTCTCGTTCGTCGACCGTGAGGTCTCCGCGGGCGAGAGGTACGATTACTTCATAACCACCACCAACAGGATCGGCGAGAGCGGCCCGTCGCTCAGTGCCAACGCCACCGTGCCGGCGGAGCTGGAAGGTATGGCGACAGTCTTATCGTTCCTGGGATTCAGCATAGACCTTGCGTGGTTGAACATCGCTCTGATCGAGATGGCGGCGTCGGAGGCGTCGGAGGCCCTCCAGGATCTCATAAACTCCACCCTGGCGGTCGTCGGGCCATTGCTACAGTCCGGGGGTGAGGTCCTCTCGGATATCCTGGACGCATTGGGCTCTGCGGTCTCGGTCCTGAGCGACTTGCTCGTGGGCATCGGTTCCGCTGCGGGACTGGAGATGGGATGGCTGACCCCCACGGTCCTGTCCCTGATGATCATCACATCAACATTGGCCCTGCTGATATGGAGGGTCGGAAGGTCCCGCCTGGGGGCGGAGTTCCTGCCCCCTGAGGGCAGAACGCGGGTGATGCAGGAGGCGGAGGAGATCGCCCAGGAAATCCTCCGGGAGGAGTTGGAGTCCTCACTTGAGGATGGAGTCCCGACCGAGGAGGCAGCCGACCTGGCGGAGAGGTTGTCAGCCGTGCACCTCGCCTCCTATTTCCGGGAGCGGGGGCGGAGGAAGTTTTGACCACCTCCCGTAAAATGCATTTATCAATGACTCCCATGGAGTCGTGTGCAGGCGGCCCGTGGTGATTTCCAGGACATCTTCAACAGCCCCAAGGGCAGGGTGCCTGAGGGGCTGTGCGCGGTATGCAAGGGATCGAAGATGCTCTGCGGCAAGGACCGCTGCCCTCTGATGATCAAGTTCCATTCCCAGAGCCGCAGCATGCGCCTGATGGAAGGCAGGGAGCTAACCGGTTGTTCACCGCCAGCGGTGTTCGTCGGTCGTTATGGTTACCCGAAGGTGGACATCGGGCCGCTGTTGCCACCGCTGATGGGTGACACCTCCTTGCTGGACACGCCTGAGAGATGGGTGGGCAGGAGCATCGATGAGATAGTGGATTTCCGTTACAGCATGGTGAGGGGGATGCACCGTGTGGACGCCAGGGACCTCTCCGCAGGAGGTAGGATCGTCGACCAGGTCCAGGAGATGGCCCTGATGCGGGACCCGGCGGAGGTGGAGGCCTCCTTCTCCCGCCGCCCCTCGGGGAGACTGGTCCTGGATGACGAGGTCCAGCCCTTCGGACCCTCCGCTCCCTTGGAGAGGATGCGCACATCCAATGGACGCTTCCAGAGGGACATGGAGAAGGCTTTCCATGACACCGACCTCAAGGCCACCGAGGCCATCCTGAACCTGTATGACGAAGGGGTGATGGTATCCGATATCCAGAAGGCCCTTTCCGTGGGAACTCTGGGCGTCGGGAAGAGGAGGCGTTTCGTACCCACCCGATGGTCGATAACCGCGGTGGACGACACCATAGGCCTGCATCTCCTGGACAGCACCAAGCACAACCCTACGATAGATGAATTCCGGATATATCAATGGGAGCAGCTGGACAACCGCTGGCTGATACTGATGACCCCCACCAGCTGGCGTTATGAACTGATAGAGGCCTGGTACCCCAAGACCACCTGGAACCCCTATGGTAGGGAGGTATCCATCGTGTCCGACCATGAGTTCCACAATGGTAGGAAAGAATATGCGCGGATAGGGGGTTGCTACTACGCCGCCCGTATGGCTGTCAATGAGCTGCTGACCAAGGAGGGGAGGCAGGCCGGGGCGGTCATACTCAGGGAGGCCCATCCGGGCTATGTGATGCCGGTGGGGGTCTGGAACGTTAGGGAGAACGTCAGGGCGGCCCTGAGCACTCTCCCCTATCGATATGGTACCCTGGAAGAGGCCCTGGGTCATGTGGACCGGACCATGGACATCCCCCGGCAGAGGTGGATACACAACTCCGGGGTGCTCAAGGACATGATGACCCAACGGAGGCTGGATGACTTCCTCTGACCTCCACTCCTTCCTGGACATCGGCATCGACAGGAGGCCCACGGCCCCCTGCTCCCGGGCACTGTCCCCCACCAGGCTGCCTGGTCTGGATCATGCTTTGAACCCCTATCGCGGATGCTCCCACGGTTGCGTCTACTGTTACGCCCCCTCACTGTTGCACCTCAGCCCTGAGGATTGGGCTAGACCCCTGCCGAAGAGGAACCTCATCCGTCTTCTGGAGAGAGAGGCCCCCCGCGCCAAGGGCATGATCGGCATCGGTACATCCACCGATCCCTATCAACCCCTGGAGTCGGAACACCTTCTGACCCGTGACTGCCTCCGGGTCCTGAGGGACTACGGTCTGAGGGCCTGTGTGCACACCAAGTCCGACCTGGTGGTGAGGGACACGGACCTATTGGAGGGGATGGAGGCCGGTATCACGGTGACCTTCCTGGATGAGGCCGTGTGGAGGTTTCTTGAACCAGGCGCCCCATCCCCCCGAAGGCGCTTGGATGCGGTCACCGCCCTGGTCGCGGCGGGGGTGGTCACCTTCGTGATGATAGGTCCGATGCTCTCCGTCAACGAGGGTCGGGAGGAGGCGTTGGCATCAGCGGTCGCCGACACCGGTGTGAGGAGGGTCACGGTCGACGTCCTGAACCGCGGCACGTCCCTGGACGCCTCTGGCGGCATGAAAGCAGCCACGGCCGCCTCGGTCAGCACCCTGAAGGAACACCTGGCCTCCATGGGTCTGGATGTATCCGATGCCTTCTGACGGTCAAGAAAAGCGTTGAATATCAGGTCCCCTTTATGAGCGTGGGATAACCATGGCCTTTAGCAAAGACACACAGGCGGCGATGGAGCACTTCGGCCGGGTACTCGAGCAGCAGCTCGAGAGGGTGGAGCGCATGAAGGCCGCAGCTGATTGGATCGACTACGGATCCTTGGAGACCATCATCATCGGCGTATGCGGCGGGGACGGCATCGGACCATTCATATCCGAGCATGCGAGGACCGTCCTCGAGGACCTCCTGGAAGATGAGATCGCATCCGGTAAGGTGGAGATCAGGACCATCGACGGCCTGACCATCGAGAACCGGGTGAAGGTGATGCAACCCATCCCGGACGATGTGCTCGAGGAGCTCAAGAAGTGCCATGTCATACTCAAGGGACCGACCACCACACCGAAGAAGGGCGACCCATGGCCGAACATCGAGAGTGCCAATGTGGCCATGAGGAAGCATCTGGACCTCTTCGCCAACGTCCGTCCGGTCAAGATACCGGAGAAATCCATCGACTGGGTGTTCTTCCGTGAGAACACCGAGGGTTCATACGCACTCGGCAGTCAGGGTGTGGACGTGAACGATGATGTATCCATCGATTTCTGTGTGACAACCAAGCAGGGCTCGGAGAGGATCATACGCCTGGCCTTCGACTACGCCCGCCGCAATGGGATGGGCAAGGTGTCGGTGGTCACCAAGGCCAACGTCGTCAAGGCCACCGACGGCCGTTTCCTGGACATGGCCGAGGAGGTCGCTGCCGACTTCCCGGACATCAAGTGGGACGACTGGTTCATAGACATCATGACCGCCAAGCTCCTCGACCCCTACCGGGCGAAGGACTTCAAGGTCATGGTCATGCCCAACCTCTACGGTGACATCCTGACCGACGAGGCGGCGCAGATACAGGGAGGCGTCGGCACCGCTGGCAGCGCCAACATCGGCAAGCGCTATGCGATGTTCGAGGCCATACACGGTTCCGCCCCCCGTATGGTGGATGAGGGCAGGGCGCAGTACGCAGACCCATCCTCGATGATCAAGGCCGCCGCCATGCTGCTGAACCACATCGGCAAGACCGTCGAGTCCCAAAGGTTGGAGATGGCCCTGGATGTCTGCGGACAGTTCGAGAGGCGCCTGGCGATGACCGGTCGTGCCGACGGTGCTGACGGCGCAGCCTACGCCCAGTATGTCCTGGACACCGTGAAGGACCCCGGCCTAGAGGATAAATGGAAGCGGTTCAAGGAAGGATTCGAGGCCTGAGACCCCACCAAGGTCCAGCGATTATCCTTTTGAGGTGTCAGCGTATCGAAACGTTATTATAGAAGAACAAAATTATCGAAACTAGTCAAGGAGGACAATTACACATGGCATATGGCATGGGAAACCAACCAGTGATAGTGCTCAAAGAGGGCACCGAGAGAAGCAAGGACAAAGAGGCGCAGTACAACAACATCGCCGCCGCCCGCGCTGTGGCGGACTCCGTACGCTCCACCCTCGGCCCCAAGGGCATGGACAAGATGCTCGTCGACTCCATGGGGGACGTCATCATAACCAACGATGGCGTGACCATCTTGAAGGAGATCGATGTGCAGCACCCCGCGGCCAAGATGGTCGTGGAGGTCGCCAAGACCCAGGACACCGAGTGCGGTGACGGCACCACTTCCGCCGTCGTGATCGCCGGCGAGCTCCTGAAGAGGTCCGAGGACCTGATCGAGCAGAACATACACCCCACCGTCATCACCAACGGTTTCAAGCTCGCCGCCGCCAAGGCGAACGAGATACTCAAGAACATCGCGATCGACGTGGAGAACAACGACGAGATCCTGATCAAGGTGTCCAACACCGCCATGACCGGCAAGTCCGTCGGCGGCCAGAAGGAGAAGCTCTCCCGCATCGCCGTCGACGCGGTACGCGCCGTGGCCGATGAGAACGGTGTGGACGTTGAGAACATCAAGGTGGAGAAGAAGGTCGGCGGCACCATCGCCGAGACCGATCTGGTCACCGGCATAGTCCTGGACAAGCAGCGCGTCCACCCCCGCATGCCCAAGAAGGTCAAGGACGCCAAGATCGCCCTGATATCCACCGCCATGGAGATCAAGAAGACCGAGGTCGACGCACAGATCAACATCAGCGACCCCAACGCCATGTCCGCCTTCCTGCAGGAGGAGGAGAACACCCTCAAGGGCATGGTCGACAAGGTCAAGGAGTCCGGCGCCAACGTCGTCTTCTGCCAGAAAGGCGTCGATGACCTGGTCCAGCACT
>SKGM01000066.1 GCA_007117455.1 Candidatus Methanomethylophilaceae archaeon | reverse complement strand
GACCCCCATGACCATGTCAGGATATGGGATTGTAAAGCCAGGTCCCAAGATGGTGAGAAAACCGCCAATGCCGTGAATGAGTTCGTTGCCAAGGCGCACGGTATACTCGATTCCCATCCGGTCAACGATGCCCGGAGGAAGGCAGGACTGCCGCCCGCCAACATCCTGTTGCCAAGGGGGGCGGGATCTTTCCCGGACATAGTGCCATTCCCTGAGAAGCACTCGATGCCTTCGGCCTGCGTTGCTGGAGTGGGTATGATAAAAGGCATATGCGGAGTCTGCGGCTTGGATGTGCTCGACCTTCCCGGCTGCTGTACCGGAGGGACAGGGACCGATATGATGAAGAAGGCCGAGGTCGCCCTGAAGGCCTTGGAGTCCCACGACTTCGTACTGATGAACATAAAAGCCCCTGACCTGAGCGGACACGACAGCCTGGCGGAGCAGAAGGTCGAGGTGATTGAGAGGATGGATGCGATGTTCGGTATGCTCAGAACAGCTCTGCCTGAGGATGTGGTGATTGCCCTCACAGCAGACCACAGCACACCTGTATCCGTAGGGGACCACAGTGGAGATCCTGTCCCTCTAACCATATATTCAAGGACCATAGTCCGTGACGACGTCAGTGCTTTCAACGAGGCTGACTGCGGCAGGGGAAGGTTGGGGAGGTTGAGAGGCAAGGACCTCCTGCCGATACTCATGGACCTGGCCAACCGATCTGAGAAGTTCGGAGCCTAATGGCGATGCAGATGTAGGATGGAAACAACCCCATCGGAGACACTCCGAGAACTACTGGCCTCCACCTCACCTTTGGATGACCCCAGTACCAACTCAATGCCATCCACACTCAGAACCCAAGTCAATGTGTGACCGGACGGGGCCATATCACATAGTAAAGATATCACCATCTCGTATGATTCTGAGCCATTCCCAATGGTTAGTAGAATCTCATGTAGGTACAAGGTCCCGTATGCACCATCCACAAACCTGTCCATCCGGACCTCGGTGGACAACAACAGGGAATGGCAGCGCTCCAGGTCAGGCTCCTCGGCCTCAGTGACCGAGTAATGTATCAACATCGAGGCGACCACACCGATCACCGTGAGGAAGACCAACGCATCCACCAGATTCACCATGGCTCTCTCGTCACGCATCTCGCCACACCGTAAGGGTCGCCCTGCAAGGGACCCTCTCCCCATTGTCGAACTCCACCAATATCATGGATACCGATGACTCGCGCAACCCATCAGCTTCACCAGTGGCCATGGTCAACCTCTCATGCCCCGGTATCAGGGGATCGATGTCCAAGGCTGCTCCGTTGAGCTGATCATGTTCCATTGAAGCCTGGAGCATCCGTTTGGTATCCTCTTTGGAAATCCTACCGTCTTTCACCAGATCGGTCAGAAGTGAATCAGGGCAGAAGTGTTCGGGACTGGCCTCCCTTTCATCAGAAAGGAGTCCGATCATCAGTAGGGTACCGGTGCAGACCACCAGGACCGCCATCAGCAACCCCATGAACCCGGCCTCCGCCCTTTGGTCGCCATTCATCGACAATGCAACAAAGGCCGGCATAGATAATCCGGCCCGCTGCATACAGTCTACACGCCACGATGGAAATGCCCGTATGTGACCTTACCGCAGAGCTTCCTCAGTTCGCGCCGGCGGGACATGTCCCTCTGCGAGAATATCTCCATGACATTCCTGCAAAGGTCAGCCGGCCTTCTGCGAAGGTCTATGCCATGGGAGTCGATGCCCATGGAATCTAGTTCTTCAAGATGCTCAAGGAGGACCAGGTCGGCTGAATTGACCACCCGTACGGTCCCACCGACGTCCTTGTTTATCGGGAAACGATATCCCTTCCCATCCGTCAATGTGCCCTCTTCCAGGGTCGGGTCGCGGGCGAGCATCAGCTCTGTGCGTCCGAACACCATCATCTCCAACCTGGATCCGAAGTTATCTGCCAGCACCCTTATCTCATCGGAGTTCAGCTCCGGCGATACGGTATGCTGATAAAGGGCCGGGGGGTTGCTGGAGTTGAAGAGGTTCAGGTGATGGGACGCGTAGAGTCTTCTACTCCTGAAGGCCAATGCCTGACCAGGGTCGTGCACCATCAGCGGCGAATCCGGCATATCAGGCATCACAGGAGTGAAACGGGGCAGGGAAATGACGGATTCAACCCCGTGGTCCTCACATATTCGCAAAGCCTCAGTCGTGTGACGGTTGTCCTCGAAGTAGACCCGATGGCAGAGGTCCACGACGGCCTCCAAGGACCTTATCGAACTTAGATACACGGACAGCTCACCACGGCGCTTTTTCCGCGGCGGGGCTTCGCGTTCCAGGAAGGTCTGTCCGATGGTAGGCACCTTCCCTTTGAGACTAGGCGTGTGGATGGTGGGGATTATTTCATCGAATCTTGAATCGTGGCTACGGTATGCCCTGTAGATACCGTCCGTCAAAGGGAACGGCGAGGTTACCCGGTCTGGGTCGATGATCCTGAATCCGCCGACCTTGCCTTTCTGGTAGAGGGATATACCATCACCGCCGCGGAGCAGTGTGTTATCGCTGCGTTCCACGAGCACTGAGTCCTGGAACCTCCATTCCCCCAGAGGCAGT
This sequence comes from Candidatus Methanomethylophilaceae archaeon, assembly GCA_007117455.1. Taxonomy (GTDB): domain Archaea; phylum Thermoplasmatota; class Thermoplasmata; order Methanomassiliicoccales; family Methanomethylophilaceae; genus PWHV01. The sequence goes on along the minus strand of SKGM01000066.1, from coordinate 20,484 downwards.
CCCCGATTGTCCGCGAAATCGGTCTGCCTTATGGAAGATCCCATCATATGCCCCTGGCCATGACCACGGTTGAAGACGGTCCTCAACATCTCCAGCTCCCCGGCATCAACCGTTTCCCCCCTGATCGCGCTGGAATAGACCCTCCCAGCCAGATAGACGTACAGAGGGGACCTCATCCTACCCTCCACTTTGGCTGCGGCTATACCGGCATCCTTCAACCGGGGTATCAGTTCAAGGCATTCGAGGTCCGCAGTGGAGAGGATGTTGCCTGACCCCTTGCTCGTGGAGTAACGTTTACGGCAAGGTTGGGCACAAGACCCGCGATTACCGCTACGACCCCCCAACATGCTGGAGAACAGGCATTGACCGGAGACGGAATAGCACAGGGCACCGTGGACGAAGACCTCCAGTTCCATGATGTCGCTCTCTGCCAGGACCTCCAACTCCTCAATGGACAGCTCCCTGGCCAGTATCGCCCGGGATATTCCCTTCGACCTTGCCCATTCCAACCCCTCCCGGTTATGAAGCCCCATCTGAGTGGAGGCGTGCAGAGGGATACTGTAGCCTTCCAACCTCTCCAGAAGGCCTTTGTCCTGGATGATGACCGCATCCGCGCCCAACTCCTCTACCATGGTGATGAAGCGTAGGGCATCCTCCATCTCTGAGTCCTTGATGAGCGTGTTGACGGTCACATAACCCTTCATGCCCTTGGAATGGAGCAGGTCAATGGCTCCAGCCAATTCCGAGTCCGTGAAGTTGGATGCGAAAGCCCTGGCACCGAATCGGCCGCCGGCCATGTACACCGCATCCGCTCCAGACATGATTGCGGCGGATAGGGACTGGGGAGAGCCGGCCGGCAATAGGAGTTCCACGCTGGGAGAATGGTGGGGCGGCTATTAACCGTATCGGAGTTAGTCTACATCCAGCAGACACCGCCTTTAGAATCCCCCTTGATTGTACACGACATGCAGACTTCCATACCCCTGACATCAGTTACGCTTGCGGAGCATGATGTGAAGGGAGGACTACTGACGATCGATTGCAGAGGATGCTCCGGACCATCACTTCCTTCGGACATCCGCTGTCTGAGATGCATATGTTTCAAAATCATTGACCTGGAGGGAGTCGACAGGGCACTACTGCGCAGGGATGTGGACCGGGTACTGTTGGGCGATGGGATGGTCATGGTGAGGGACCTCGCCCATATCATCGGTTCACTTTTCTCAGGTCCAGAGGGTTCATTCCTGTGCCGGGGCTGTCACCTCACCCGCGAGGCTCTCCGTTCAGAGGTCTGGGTCAAATTCCCGGAGATGCCGGAGGCACCCCGAACACCGCCCCGGCAGCGTTCCAGATGTGGAGTCTGCGTATCGAAGGCGAGATCGCGTCATGCCCGCGCCAGTATGATGCACCGTTCATTGGTCAACAGGTTGAGCGGAGCCGACCCTGAAAGGAGGAGGGTGCATGAGGATAATCGGTGAGAATGCCCGCCGGGATGATGGTCTACGATCTCTGATGGAGAGGACCGCCTCTCGGGACATGAGGGAGAAGCCGTCGTTCTCTGAGACATGGCTGATGCCTCCTGGCCTGGGAGAGGAGGTTGAATCATACCGTATACCTGGAGCCCGGGTGAGCATCAGGAACTCTGCAGACGGTCAGATCGATTATGTCCTGATCCCGGACGAATACCGCCTGGACGACCGCCGATCCAAGAGGCTCCGGGATGCCATAGCCCATATCTCCCTACGCCCTCCGCCTCCCAGGACAGCATCCGATAAGAGTTATGTGGAGTCGCTTGCCAGGGAGTCCTTGACAGAGACCGGGAGATTCAACGCCAGGGAGGCCGCCATGACCATGGAGGACGAGGATTTCATCTGCTCCATGGCCGTCCGCTACACATCAGGGTACGGGCTTTTGGAGACCCTGCTCCAGGATGGGAGGGTCGAGGATGTCTTCATAGACGCGCCTTGTGACCGTAACCGTGTGCACGTGACCGTCAACGGTATAAGCGGTTTCAACTCCGTCGTCAGATGCCGGACGAATCTGCTCCTGGAGAGATTGGAGATGGAACATCTGGTCTCGCGGATAAGTCGCCATTCCGGACTTCCTTTCTCTGAGGCCCATCCCATACTGGAATGTGACATGGGCCTTCTCGGCACCCGGGCGACGGTGGTGGGAATGCCGTTGAGCCCCGCCGGGACAGCTCTGGCGTTGAGACGTCGTTCACAGCGCCCTTGGACGCTCCCATCTTTAGTGAGGAACGGGACCATGGGGCCCTCCACAGCAGCCTTGTTGTCTTTGATGGTGGACGGAGGATCCACACTCCTGATTTGCGGCCCCAAGGGCTCCGGCAAGAGTTCCCTCCTCTCAGCATGCATGTTCGAATTCCCCCTATCACAACGCATACTGGCTCTGGAGGACACCCAGGAACTGCCAGTAGAGGCCATGCAGGAATTGGGTTACAAGGTGCAATCCATTCTCGCTGACGACCGTAACGGCAGGGCGGTAGAAAGGTCGCGGGAGGCCCTGAGACTTTCCCTCCGGATGGGGGAGGCGGCCCTGGTCATGGGCGAGGTAAGGGGGGAGGAGGCGGCGATGCTCTATGAGGCAATGCGCACCGGGAGGTCGGGTAGCACGGTCATGGGCACCATCCACGGCGATTCCGCCGCCTCGGTGTACGATAGGGTGGTACACGACATAGGCGTCAGTCCCGAGGCCTTCATGGCCACGGATGCGGTCGTCTCATTGGAACTGATAAGACCACGCGGTTCACAGAGGATGAGACGAGGGGTGAAAGACATCAGTGAGACGGGTCTTGAGCCGGGTGAGTTCGAGAAGCTGATGACCGATGGCGGGTGGTCGGATGACCTGGAGGAGTCCAGAACCGTCCGGAGGATAGCCGATTCCTGGGGAATGACCACCAAAGAGGTCATGTCCAACCTTGATTCCAGGCGACTGATCCTGGCTCACCTCCAGGCTTCCCAGGACGAGAGGGCCTCCTCTCCCCGCTGGGCTCGGGAGGTCTCGGAGCATGTCGCCTCTGCGATGGCCTCCGGACCGATCGATCCATCGGCGGTATGCGATGCGTTCGCCGTCCTATACGGCAGGAGGTCGGTCGGTGAATGAGTGGAGGGATGCCCGATCAGTCCTGATCCGGGCCAGCCTAGCACTTGCACCATCCTTGCTCCTCCTAACCCTTTCTGTCGTCTTCCTGGACCTAAGGACGGCGATTCTCATGTTGCCGGCAGCCGCCTTCCTCCCGTTCCTCCTCAAATCCTTGGCCAAATTCAGACACACCGAGTTGCCCGATGCGATAATCCTAAGGAGGGATGGACCCGAGATCGTGGCGATGATGTCTGTCCCCCTGCTTTCCGGAGAATCATTGGAATCCGCAGCCCGATTCGTTGCCGAATCGGATTCATTGAAATCCTCCTCATGGTTCAAGGGCCTCCTGTGGCGGGTTGGGACGCGTTCCTTGTCTTCGGTGCGGGAGGGCCTCGGGAGCTCACCGGAGATGAATGACGGTTCCGCCCTGGGATTATCGATGCAATTGCTGCTGGCAGCATCCGATGCCGGGAGTGATAAGGAGAGGACGGACCTGGTTGAGGAGGCGAACAGGATCGTCATTGAAGGAATGCGTTCATCACTGGACCGTTACGCATCATCATTGAATGTCCCGGCGATGACCGTCTTCGCCGCTGGGATAGTGCTGCCTCTGATATGCGTATCCCTTATGCCGCTGATATCCCTGGGCGCAGGCCCCGGCAACGGGGGTTCCATAGGACTTCTGGCGGTTTTCGCCATGCTTCTGCTGCCCATCGGGGTTGCGGTGTACATCTCCAAGGTGCTCTCCCGGAGCCCGGTGCAGCCTGAGTACTCCCATGACTCCAGATGGGGATTGGGTATCCTGGTGACCATACCTCTGATTTTGGTCCTCATGCGGTGGACTGCCGACCCCATCGTCTCGCTGGCCCTGGGTTCGATACCTCTCTGTCTGATATGTTGGGCCTCCCTGCGGGGTCGGGAGATGGAGAGGTCCGCGATGACAGGCTCCGATGAGCTGCTGGGAGCCAACCTTCTGCGGCTGGGTAACAATCTGAGGAATGGGTGTGGCGTCGACACATCATTGTTGGCAGCCTCCCCTGCGGAAGGAAGGGTCGCCTCATCGGTCTCGATGCTATGTCATATCCTGAGCACCACACGGGCCACAGTCGACGAGGCGGTTCGCAGGTCGTTCCAAGGCATGCCGGATTCGTTCATGATGACCTACCTTACCGCCTTGGAGGCGGCCAGGAAGGATGTCCGCCAGGCCGGCATACTCTGTGTCCGGATGGGCAAGCACCTCCACCAGAGGGCCTCATCCCGGGAGGACGTCATGAACCGCATGCGATCCCTGACCGACATGATGACCGGTACCAGTGCGCTATTCGCCCCTATCGTTCTGGGGATAGGTCTTTCGTTGGCATCCCCCTTGGACTCCATGGGCGGTGCCATCGACCCGATGACCTTCACTCTGACGGGGATATACCTGATCGAGTTGGCGATACTCACATCATGGATGGGTGCGAGGTTGGAGGGTTTGCATGGCTCAGCACCGGTGGCATACCGGGCGGCGATGCGGATACCTGTGGCGATCATAATCTTCATCCTCTCCTGGGAATCGCTCTCCCGAGGGATACTGGGAATCTGATAATCGACCTGAGTGGATCGGGATGCAAAGGATGATGTTTCCGAGGAATCCCGATGGCTGAGGATCTGATGCCGGTTGCAGAATCCTGGGCCACATTGGAGCAGTATCATCTCAACAACAAGTTCCTGACCAAGGATTATATGCATCGTTGACCATCAACACCCAATGGATGATAGGGGTCCGAGGCCGGAGAGAACGCTTTTCATACTCCTCGGCTTGCTGGCCGCAGGTATTTTCCTCGCACCCTTCCTCAATGAGAGTGGAACGCTTACCGGATTGGACGGTCAAACCGGGGTGGTGAACAATGCGGATACATGGGAGGGGATGGACCCCTTGAGTTACGCCCTCTACTATGCCGGCGACCTGTTCTGCCATCAAAAGGAGGCCCGGTCATTGATCCTCAACGATAACCAGATGCCGGTCTGTGCCAGGGACGCTGGGCTCTTCCTCGGTGCGCCCCTCGGGTTCCTTTTCCTTTGGCTCTACCCGCGTAACGTCCCCTGGGCGATAATCATACTCATGGCCGTCCCCATGGTATTGGATGGCAGTATACAGCTCGTTACTGAATATGAATCGAACAACACGATGAGACTCCTCACCGGTACCGGCGCCGGAGCCGCCCTGGCATTCGGCATGATACGTATATTCGATGACTTCATGAATGTGAGAAGGTGAGGCGGGCAGGAACAGGAGGTCCTGACGCGCGGCCTTCCGTATTCGAAGTTTGGAGCACAGCCATCTCCAGTGCATGATCAGGAGAGGTCTTACACGCTACCCGCCCCATTGTCATAATGAACATCCATGCTATTAATCTAACCCCATCGTAATCTGATGCCCAGTTGTACCGATTTCCTATTGGGGCGTCAAAAAGTTTTAAATAGACTGGCATTTATCAACAGTTCGGATTTCTCAAATTCATCTTTTACGAAATCTTTTGGAAGGTGCAATAATGGACGATAAAGTACTGAAGACTGGGACCACTACCATCGGCATCGTTACCAAAGAGGGCGTCATTCTGGCTTCCGAGAAGAGAGCCACAATGGGTTACCTCATAGCCCACCAGGATGTGCAGAAGGTCTTCAAGATAGACGACAATCTAGGACTCACCACCGCCGGCGTTGTCGGTCATGCCCAATTGATAACCAGATTCATTAAGGCCGAGGTCCAACTCTACCGCCTGAAGAGAGGCAACGGAATGACCGTCCGGGCCGCCGCCACCTTGGTGGCTAACATCGTCCGCAACGGATTCTACGTGGGTCTGATAATAGGCGGATGGGACCATGAGGGAGGTCATGTGTTCAGCATCGATGGGGCTGGCGGATGTATCGAGGACCGCTACGTATCCGTGGGATCGGGCTCCATCCTCTCCCTTGGCGTGCTCGAGGGCGGATACCGCGATGACATGACCCTCCAGGAGGGCATAGACCTCGCCATAGGCTGTCTCAACTCCTCGATGAGGCGGGATGCCGGTAGCGGCAACGGTATGGCGGTCGTAACGATAAACGAAAAGGGTTATTCAGAGGTTCCCGAGGATGAACTGAAGTCCCGGGCGGAGCAGCTTGGTTACAGATACCCGAACTAGGGTCTGGGCCAGCTCTCAACCCCCTTTTCTTCCCATAACCGAGAGCGGTTTTTCCCATGAACGCAGAAAGGATTTTTGAAAGGCAGCGCGAACAGGTAAGAAGGATAGTCCCACAGGACATCAACATCACCAACATCGAATTCGAAGGCTCTGTGGTGGTCATCTACACCAAGGAGCTGGATAAGTTCGCCTCCAACAACACTGTCGTAAAGAAGCTAGCCCAAGGCCTACGCCGCCGGGTTGCCATAAGACCTGACCCCTCCATGCTCGCCAATCCGGAGGAGGTCGAGGCGAAGATAAGGTCGATGGCCCCTGAGGAGGCTGAGATCACCGATATCTACTTCGAGCATGACACCGGCGAGGTGACGATCGAGGCCATAGCCCCGGGGATGGTCATCGGCAAGCAGGGCAACCTGCTGAACGAGATAAAACGCGAGGTGGGCTGGGCCCCCAAAGTGGTCAGGTCCCCCCCCATACCCTCCAAGACGGTTTCCGATGTACGCTCCTACCTGAGGCATCATCACGATGGAAGGAAGGAGTTCCTGAAGAAGGTCGGCAGGCGCATAGCCCGACCTACATTGGATGGGGAGCAGTGGATACGTGTCACCGCACTCGGCGGGTTCCGTCAGGTCGGACGCAGTGCCAGCCTTCTCCAGACCAAAGAGAGCAGGATACTGATCGACTGCGGCCTGGACCCCTCCAAGAACGATTCGGTACCATATTTCAGCGTACCTGAGATGCAGCCGCTCGATTCTATCGACGCCGTGGTCATAACCCATGCCCACCTGGACCATAGCGGACTCCTGCCGGTGCTTTTCAAATACGGATACGACGGGCCGGTCTACTGCACCCCGCCCACCCGGGACCTCATGTCGATGTTGCAGATCGATAACATCAAGGTCTCTTATGGAGAGGGGAAGAAGGGTGCATACGAGTCTACGCACATCCGTGACGTGGTCCTTCACACCATACCCTTGAAGTACGGAGAGACGACCGACATCTCACCGGACATAAGACTCACATTCCAGAACGCCGGGCATATCCTGGGTTCAGCCATAGCCCATTTCCACATCGGCGATGGCCTTTACAACGTGGGCTTCACCGGGGACACCAAGTTCGAGAGGTCTTGGCTCTTCAACGCCGCCATGAACCGTTTCCCACGCTTGGAGACCCTGGTCATCGAGTCCACTTATGGCGGCAACGGTGACATACAGCCGTCACGTGTGGAGGCCACCGAGAGGCTGGAGGAGATCCTCAAGACCGCCACCAGCAAAGGCGGTAAGGTCCTGATCCCCGTCTTCGCCGTCGGTAGGTCCCAGGAGGTCATGCTGGTCATCGAGGAGATGATGCGTAACGGAAAGATCCAGACCTGCCCGGTATATCTGGACGGTATGATATGGGAGGCCACGGCCATCCATACGGCATACCCGGAGTACCTCAACAGCCAGCTCAGGACCCAGATCTTCCAGCATGGGGAGAACCCTTTCCTCTCTGAGATCTTCAAGCGGGTGGACAGCAAGGAGATGAGGGAGAACATCTGTCACTCCCCCGACCCTTGCATAGTCCTGGCCACCAGCGGAATGATGAACGGGGGCCCGGTAATGGAATACTTCCGGGCCTGGGCGGACAATCCGCTCCATTGGCTTCTCTTCGTTGGTTATCAGGCCGAAGGTACAGTGGGAAGGATGATCCAGCGCGGAAGGAAGGAGGTCACCATCGCGGACCGTGGGGGCAACCTGACCCTCAACATCAAGATCAACTCGGAGACCATCGACGGTTTCTCAGGACACTCCGACCGCCGTCAGCTGATGAACTACATCGGTTCATTGGAGAACAAACCGGAGAGGATCATAATCGGTCACGGCGAGGACCGTAAGTGCACCGAACTGGCCTCGGCAATCTACAAGAAGTATAAGATCGAGACCCGGGCGCCGATGAACCTGGAGACCATACGCCTCAAATGACGATGGTCGGGTCCACACCCGGTTTGGCGAGTAGTACCACCCTGCTATCGGGCTTCTCCCGTACGATGTCCATGTCCAGCATCGGCCCTATCTCCTGGGCGAAGTCCCGGATCTCCTCGTGGGACGGCATGTTGGCCAGCGAGAGTCTTTGCCTCGAGCCGCCGACGAACACATAACCCTTGGGCTCGACCATGTCCACCCCCGACCTGCGGTCCAGGGCGGCGTACTGCTCGGCGTTGCAGAGGTTCAGACCCTTGGCCAAGGTGTGCCTGACAACCTTCCTGGTATCCAAGGATGGAAGGAGGTCCAAGGTACGCATCAGCCTCGCCCATCCATCGGGGATCTTCGGCCGGCAGACCTCCTTGTAGACCCTCTCATTCGGGGCCGCTACGGTCACATAGAGCTGCCTCGGAAGTGTGTCCATACCCTCCAAAACCTCCGGGTTGACACCGTTGGTCACCAGGAATGTGGTCATACCCCTCCGGTGGCATTCCTCCAGCAGCTCCGATATGTAAGGGTATAGCACGGGTTCACCGGCGAGGGACAGTGCGACCATGTCGGGGTCCCTGGCCTCCTGGTACATCTCCGGGCTACATCGTGGGTCACCGTTGAAACCGGTGATCAGTTTCCGCTGATGAGCGATGAGGGCGTCCAACAGCTCGGACGGCTCCGCCCAATCCTGGACATCGAAATCATGCCCCTGCACCCTCCAGCAGAATTGGCACAGGTGCTCGCACTGGTTTATCGCCGGCGATATCTGCAGACAGCGATGGCTCTTTATGCCGTAGAAGTCCTGCTTGTAGCAGTTCCTACCATGGAGCAGGCTCTGCCTCATCCAATGGCAAAGCTTCACAGCCGCATGGTCAGCATGCAATCGGTATTGTTGCTTGAGCAGGAGTTTCCGATATTCCTCATCCATTGCATCACCTAGAACTCGAATAGACTCTTCTGGGGCCTGGGCTCTGATGGAGGGGCCCCTTTCTTGGGAGTTGGTTCGTCCTTGACCACGGGAGCGGCCGACAGCGCATCCTTCACCCTCGGGGAATCCACGGATTCATCCAGTAGGAAGGCCATCTCCTCAGCGTCGAGGTCCAGGGACCGGGCGATGGACCGGGACATATCGGGGTCGTTCCTCATCATCCAGGACATGTAGGGCAATATCTCATGCCGTGCCCTGGATATCGATGTGTGGCAATGGGAACCGATCTTGGCCGATAGGCTGTTCTTCATGGTCCGGGCGGATTTGGAACGGGACATCTTCATCAGATACCCGGGGAAACGGAACCTCTCCCGGGCGGCAGGGTTTCCCTGCAGGGCATCGTTCAACCCGAAGGTCATGAGCTCACTGGCGTAGGACCAGAAACGATAGTATTGCCGTCTGCGCACCCTTCCCAGGAAGATGTCGGCCCGGGAGAGCATGCCATATCCACGCACCAGGTCGTCCGGTCGACGGTAATCATGGGGCAGGTTCTCATCCAGCCATAGCAACACGGTCTCCGGGGTCTCATCGACGGATGACATGGCCTTACGGGCCTTCTCGGGGTCTTTACCCCGCAGCACCGCCCCCATCAGGACGAACATGTCAGCCTCCACGTTCCTGTTGGAGAGATGTTGCACATCAGCAAGGCTTATCCTCTCCCGACCGGAAGCCATCGACTGAAGGTCCCTCACAGCGGCACGGAGGTCTCCATTGGATCCTTCGGCTATGTGATAGAGGGCCTTCTCCTCGAAGCCTATGCCCTGGTGACGGCATATCGAGGCCAGCGTTGAGACTATCTGCGATGACCGGGGGCGGAAGAACTTGACCTGCAGGGTGTTGGTCTTGATGCTGGAACTCTTCCGGCTCAGACCGTAGAAATCATTGACTATCAGCACGACCGGTTGCTTGGTACCCTTTATCAGTTCCACTATCGCCGGGACAGCACCCTTGTCCTCCCGACCGAAGAGACTGTCCGCCTCGTCCAGTATTATGATCTTCCTTCCACCGCTATCCACCGACAGGTAGTCACCGCTGTCGGAGAAGGTGTTGGAATAGGAGCCCCTCACAGCAACCTCGCGTATTATGTCCCCGGTCCTCTGGTCGGAGGAGTTCATCTCCACCACCCCCCAGTCCCTCTCGCCGGCAAGGGCGAGAGCGGCGGAGGTCTTACCGACGCCAGGAGGCCCCATCAGTACCAGGGCCCTCTTGGATGGCCTCCCCTCATCCCAGGAGTCGGCCCAGCTGCGCATCTCGGACACCGCTTTCGGATTCCCCACCACCTGGGACAGGGTTCGGGGTCTGTACAGCTCGGTCCAGTCAGAGGACATCCCCTCACCATCGTTACGGGGGATAAAATGGTTTTCCCGGAGTGGTGTGAAGGTTCATCGCTTGAGCAGCTCACGGTCTGTTATCCGGTAGATGTCCCATAGCTGATATATGAATACCATCAGACTGGCACCGAGCCATACGATGTCGGCGTTGGCGATGTCCCCCGGCGCCACCCACATGTCATTGGCCAGCCTCAGGCCTATGGACAGCAGGAGGAATGCGAAGGCCTTGCGGTACTTTCCCAGATAGAGATGCCCCAGGCCGAAGAAATTGAATATGCCCGGAATCAGTGCCAACAGCTTTGCCACCAGGGATACGCGGTAGGCATCCGGGGTCGCCATGCCTCCCCCCCTCACCGCCCCGCAGTCGAGGCAATGGCGGGACCCCGCGGTGACCTCAGCACCGCAGTCCTCGCATGTCTCCCCGGCCCGCTCCCCTGCGGTCCTCTCCTCGATGCTGAAGGTGCGTCCGCAACGCAGGCAGAAATCAGACCAGCTGGGGGATTCCGCCTGACATGCCCTGCAACGCACCGCCATGCACCTTAATGGCTCCGAGGATATATTTCATTTGACCGCTCACAATACCGAGGCGAGGTAGTTCGGGCCTTGACGTACGATCCTGACCTCCACTCCGAAAAGGGAGCTCATGTTCTCGTCGGTCAGCACCTCCTCCTTTGGGCCATCCTTGAACACCTTTCCGTCCTTCAGCATGACAACCCTATCGAACTCTGGGACGATGTCCTCCAGGTCATGGGTTGCCATGACTACCCCCTTCCCCAGGGATGCCAGGCGGGAGATGCTGTCCCGGAACATCTTCCTGGCGATTATATCAAGTCCGGTCATGGGTTCGTCCAGGAGCAGGAGCAAAGGGTCATTCACAAGCGCCCGGGCTATCATGACTTTCCTCATCTCGCCGCTGGATAGGGTGGAGACCTCCCTTTCTGCGAAACCCTCCATCCCTAACCTGTGGAGTGTGTGGTCGGTGACCTCCCTCTCATCATCACCGATGTGATGGCAACGATAGACACCGTAGCTTTGGAAGAGGCCGGAGGCAACCAGGTCCCAAGCGGTGGTCCTCGGCGATATGGATCTCTCCAGCTCGGGCACCACCACGCCCATGTATGACCGGAGATCGAAGATGTTCCACCTTCTGCGGCCGAACAGCTCGCATACCATGGACGGATCTCCGGTCCAAGGTCGGGCCTCACCCCGAATAATCCTTATGAGCGAGGATTTGCCGGAACCGTTGGGTCCCAGTATGCACACCCTCTCATCAGCCCTCACATCAAGGTCTATGGAACTGAGGATCTCCTTACCGCCGATCCTGTAGCTCATACCTTGGAAAAGGATCGCGGACCCGCTCATGGACCTGGATGTGTCCGCTGGGATTAATCATTGTCCCTGTCATCAGAACCATCGGCGCCTGCGGAAGGTCAGCAGCATCCCTATTGCCACCAGCGACATGACGGCCAATGATGCGAAGTAACCATACTCCCATTCGAGCTCCGGCATGTTCACGAAGTTCATACCGTATATCCCGGCTATGAAGGTCAGGGGGATGAATATCGTTGCCACCACCGTCAGCACCTTCATCACCTTGTTCATGTTGTTGGAGATGATGGCCAAGCAAAGCTGGTGCATGTCTATCAGAACCTCACGGCAGGTCTCAAGCGAGTCGTTGACATAATTGGTGTGGTCCAGGAGGTCGTTGAGATAGACCCTGAGATGGTCCCCGCCGACCAGGTCGCTATCAGAGGCTTGCAGCTCCATTGCCAGTTGGTGCATGGGCCCGGCCTCCTTACGGACCTTTGATACCTTGCGTTTGAGATTGTTTATGGGGACCATCAATTCGTCAGCGCTGTCATCGTTCAGAACATCCTCCAGAGCCTCGATGTCCTCCTCGATGATCTTGCTTACCAGTATGAAGGAGTCCAGAAGAGAGTCGAACACCGCATAGGCCATGTATCCGGCGCCATGGGACCTCATCCTTCCTTTTGGAGACTCCAGCCTTTTGGCCAGATGGTCGAATACATCGTCCTGGGACTCAGTGACTGTGATGATGATATCATCCATCACCATAACAGCCACATGATCAATCCGGACCTGTCCGACGGCATCGAGGTATGGGAGTTTGGCGACCATGAATAGGAGGTCGGCATGTTCCTCCAGCTTGGGTTTGACATCAGCGTTGACCAGATCCTCCAAGACCATGGGGTCAATGCCCAGGTTCTCCCTGAGCCAATCCAGGAGGTCGGGGTCGTGGAGCCTGTTGATCCTCAACCATTTTACTCCCTCCTTCGAGAGGATATCCTTCAATCCTCCGAGGCTTATACCCTCTTGGACCTCATGGATGTCCGGCCCGTAACGGTAGATGGATATGTCTGCCTTCTCCCTCTTGATGTCCGGTATTATACGGTATGAGCCGGGGGAGGCACCTATCTTGTTACGGAAATGGGATGACCTGGCGCGTATGACATCCATGGGTATGGAATCATTCCAGTGTGTACTTATCACTATGCTAAAATTCTATCATGGACAAGCCTATAAACCCGGCAGGGGATTCATAGTCATGGACATAACGATAGAGATCGTGGATGTACCTGAGGTGGTCTGCGCTTCAGTCAGATCCAAGGTGGGGAACGAGCGTATCGGAGAGGCGATGGGTGAATCCTTCCTGGAGACCATGGGCCATCTATCCTCCCAAGGCGGTCCTGACGGCCCACCATTCGCATTCTACCATTCATTCGATGATGCGGAGACAGAGATGGATTGTGGCTGGCCCTGCAAGGATGGACTCCAAGAGAGCGAGAGGATCAAGAGATTCGTCATCCCTGGAGGACGGGTGGTGAAGGCTCGGCATGTAGGACCCTACGAAACCCTGATGGACACCTACTCTGAGGTCATGGCTTTCATGACCGAGAATGGTCTTGTGCCTGGCGCTATGTGGGAATACTACCTCAACGACCCCCGCGACACAGCTCCGGATGAGCTGATAACCGAGCTCTACTGGGCAATAGTATGAGATCCGAAGATAGTGGCATTGATCTTCATGACGTCAAGGTGGTGATCGCCGGCGGTGGCCGCTTCGGCAGCCTCGCAGCCTCCCATTGCATCGCCAATGGATCGAGGGTGCTGATCATCGATTCCGACCCGGGTTGCGACGCCGCCCGTCTCTGCGACTCCGTATGGATATCATGGGATTCCCTAGGGCCGGGTGATGCGGCGTTCCTGGAGTGCGATGCCGTGGAGGGTGTCCTGGACCTATTGGATGACGGGCCGGACCTGCTGGCGCCCTGTATCCCAGGCCATCTCGCCGCCTTTGTGCTGGAGAGGGGTTTGAAGAGGGCGGGTAGGGCGTCCGGCCCTGATGGCGAATCATTAAAGGTGGCTGCGGGATCCTTGGACCCCTCGGTCATCGTTAGGATTGACAGCACGTCAGGTACTCTGGTGGCATCATTCATGCCACAGGGGATGCTTTGCGCCGAAGGCTGTCCCCAGGATTCGAGAGAATGCCCTGTGACCGGCAGGGACAGGGCTGTGAGCATGCATGGATTGCTTCAGGAAGCCTGTGCATCGGCTGCTGAGAGGTCGACTGTACTGAAGTCCCTGCAGTTGGGCGAGGGGGTGGGTGGTTTTCTCTTCCGACCGCTACGAGAACTGGTGCGGGACGCAGTGGAAGGCGACTGTCACCGGAAAATGGGAGTGGTGACCGCATGCGATTGTCATGGGGTCATGACCCTATACAGAATTTCGGACCTGTGATGTCCTCCAGTTTTTTGAATCAGGTCCCGATGCGACCCGTGATGGCAATACCTCATTGGTGCTGAAAAAATTACCTCAACGATGATTAATGATACGACCTCAAAGAAATTGGTATTTTATGACTCGTTGACGATCCAAGGCGTTCATGGCTGTCTGCACCCGATAAATTTTCGATGGATCATCCAAAGGTGTCGGCCCCGACAGCGCGAGGAGCGAGAGTATCGTGGATATGTGGCGGCTCCCGGACTGCAAGACCCCCCTGCCCTTCGCCACGTATCTTGGTACGGGGAATAGCGACACCTATCTCAGAACAGCGTCTGGGTCCGCAGTATAGGCATACCATCAATATCCCGCAGCCGCGCCTCCAGCATTCCATAGCCGACATGGCACCGGCAGTTTCAGAGCCGGTGAATCGTTGGATCGGATCGGTAGCTTGAGCTTGATGGATTATGCAGGGTGTGACTCCCGTCTCGAGTACATGGCCATGAGGCATGTTTTATCTATTGATAGGTCCAATATTCAAAGCAAGGGGTGATTTGAACGGCAGCTTTGCAGAAAGGAGACATGGCGCCCACGTTCTGCCTACCGGACAAGGACGGGGAGATGACCTGCCTGGCGGACAGGAGGGGTATGCACACCATAATCTACTTCTATCCCAAGGACGGCTCCAAGGGTTGTACCCAGCAGGCGAAGGACTTCAGCGCCGCAAAGAAGAAATTCGAACAGATGGGGGTCGAGGTCATCGGCATCAGTCCGGACTCCCAATCCAGCCACGATAAGTTCGTCAAAAAGAACGACATCACCGTGAAACTACTGTCTGACGAAGCATCGGAGGTATGTGAGGCCTACGGCGTCTGGCAGAAGAAGAGCATGTACGGCAAGGAGTTCATGGGGGTCGTCAGGACCACCTATGTCATAGGTCCGGACTGCCGCATCGAGGAGGCTTGGCATAAGGTTAAGGTACCGGGCCATGTGGATGAGGTCCTGGCGGTCGTATCCGGTCTGTTGGCCTGAATATCATCGATGTAGAAAAGAGGATCTCAGGACGAACCGTTCACTCAACATAGCATAGGTGATCCTCAATCGGATGATTGATCCACCGTTCTTCAACGGATATCGATACTGAACAGTGGATTCTCAATCATTCTTGGGACCGATCATGCTCCATTACCATCGTTGGGTTGGAGCACCATGCAATGCTGTCTGATGTCCAGACCTTCCTGCTCAATGAGCTCGACGGTGTCGAATCCATAATGGGTGTATATGTCGGCGACCCGTTCATCGTGTGACTCGAGTACTATAGGAAGGCCTCGGAGGGCACTTCCTTCTATAACCGGAGTCATCAATCTCCGGAACGCCCCGGTACCGCGCAGGGAGTGGTCTACCGCCACCACCTTCACATAATAGAACTCACCATCAATATGACGATAAGGCCATTTCAGGTCCATGACCTTGTCATAACGCTTCAGATTCCTCATAAGAGCTTTGAAGTCATCCTTGCTGAGAAGTCTGTGCAGAAGAAGGACCAACCTTATCGTGTGAATGGTCCGAGTCATGGGGCGTATAGACTTGCTGTGATATGCCAGGACCAGGGCTTCAGGGTTCCCGTCCAATAGATGGGCGTCCCCGTGCTTCAGGAACTCACGGGTGTTGAGGTAAGATGCCTTCAGCATCACGTCTTCCAGGTTCGGTATTTCCCCGATAACGGCCTTTATCAACGGATAATCGATGAAACTGTCCGCTATGACCTTCGCCATCTGCTCGATCCTCTCATCACTGAAATCATTGACCAACGCTGCCTCCTCCCATGGATATCAACCATATACCGGTATTAAATTGCATAAGATGGGCGGGCGGGTATCCATCATGACGTTCGATTTGGAATTGTGTCCTCGATGTCTAGCGAATCTTATCGTGTCCAAAGCATAACTTGAGTTATAGAATCAAGTGACCTTGCTTAAGAACAGACGCAGCCAACATGATCCTTCAATGACGCTCCGGGTTGTCATGTTTTGAAATCTAGGCAATGCAGATTTCTGGAGTGGGCTCTGGGCGCTTCTTCGCCAATCGTTCAAGGATGGGGGATTGCAAGCGCTGGTTTTTTTGAAAATGGATGAGGGATAATCGAACCGGAGACGGGAATCGATCCCCATATTCTTCCGGAGTTGTGTTCATCCAGCCATAATGTCGCTAGGTGTCCCTGGCACGATGCATCCTTTCATCAATGTAGGCATCGATTCGACATATTAGCTCACCATAACGTAGCGATCCGAAGAGGATGCCTCCGAAGAGACCGACTGATGCACCGGCTATAACGTCAAAGGGGAAATGTGCACCCAAGAACACTCGCAGGAAACCGACGGTGATGGCAAGTATGCCCATGGGAATCGCCCATCTACGTGCCTTCATGATCAAAACCCCCAGGATGGAGAACACACCTGCGGTATGGCCTGAGGGGAATGACTGACCATAGGTGAAGCTGCCCGGCAGTACCACCATATGTTCGATGCCCATGAATATCTCCATGGGTCGAGGCCTCAAAACCGCATATTTCATTACTTGGCCCAATAACGCATAGCATACGAATGCGAGTAATAGGGCTAAGGCTAGGTCCTTACGCCCCACCATCCACAAAGCAGCACAAATCGCCACAGACCAGATCACCGAGCCCAATTCGCTCAACGCGAACATGAACAGCGAAGCCGCTCCCGGTATGAAATGCTGGTTGATCTCCAGGAACAGCCTCTCGTCCAATTCCAGCACTTGTGGGTGATTGACCAGGTATATGCTAGCCAATACACAGAATGCAAGAGCGATCATCGCCGGCACGGTGGCCTTTGTGGCCTCTAGACCATATCTCCCCATCTCGCCCTTCATAGAACGACATTGTATAAATCGTGCTCGGAATTTATTTGAACACAGTTTGGAGACTCATATTCTGTCAACGGTCACTTGTTCCTTCTAAGTTCCAAAGACCAACTGAGGATATCGTGCGATTGGCCAATGTCTTGAATAGATTCAAGATACCGGAATGAAAAGATGGATTGCCATTTCTTTGCGCATATCGAATCGAGCCCTGCTCTGTTTTTATATATATGACATGAACGATACATTGGGTCATATGCGGACCGAACATCCGAGCGAGGGCTCGCGTTGCGACACCGATGGCGATGGTGAGTTCCATCCCGAACCCTTCACCAAGAGTCAAGCGGCCTTCTTCATCTTGGCGATGACAGGTACTTTCCTCATCTGGACCGGTTCGATAATCATGTCCTCTCCAGATTCGGTCGTGACTCAGTTCGGATCGGTGTTGGAAGGGTTGGGATTTAATGAGGTGAACAAGGAGTACTATGTTCGTCTCATCTGTGGAGGCATGGTCGCCACCGGTTTGCTGGGATTGTACGGTGCTTCGCTGGCGCTTCTACGCCGATCTTGGAGGAGGACGTTCACCATCACTTTGGTGATGACACTCACCACGCCTATCTTCCTGTTCTCAGGACTGGCTTCGATGGCAGCACTGATGTTATGGCGGGGAAGGGGTGAATTCGACTAGCTCATCCTAGGCAGATCCGCCTGAGTGAAAAACGCTTGATACCGAGCCCATACCTCACAGCCAAGCCATCCGGTTTATTCCATCTTGAGAAGGATGCCAAGGGTAAACTGATAATGTCCCAAAATACCCATATCGCATATGAAGATTGATTTTAATGATATCATTCGATGGAGGACCAAGCGGGTTATGAATGTCATCATTCAGCAGTCACCATAAACAACAGGTTATGCTTCACACGATACAATTTTTAATTTTGATTCAGCGTCTCAATGACTGCCTTCATTGTAACGATTATTTCTTCCAGACCTTGGATCAATAAAATCCACTGGTGAAGGATGGTAGTGACGCGTCATCCATCATGAACCTGAGACGTACCCCCTGAATACCCTAGACTCCATCATTGTAACGGTTTAGTGTATGGGGGCTGGATGTTGAATCAACACTGCCGTTGATTCCCTATTGCATCCATACCCATACTGTTTACACTCGTTTACACTCATCGGACGGGAATCCGGAAACGACCCATTTCGGAATCAGACAGTCCTGTCACGTAGTAATATGAATGCCAACACGCCGATGATGATAAGGACAAACGCCGCCAATCCAATGACTGGGAAATCGTCCTCGGGAGGTATGCTGGAGATCTCCTCCAGGTCCAAGATTCCGGCCGCAGCTTCGACGGACAGCGTGGAGAAGGTGAATCCCTCCTTCTCCGGCTGTATGCTCAAGGTGCCGGGCGCGTGCAGGAACTCGAATGCACCATCCTCGTCGGTGGTGGTCACGAGTATCATGTTGCCCCATTCATCCACCAAGGATACCTCCACCCCTACCAAGGGGTTGCCATCGGAATCGGTGATGATCCCTCTGACGGTAGAGGTGTGAACGGTGAGCGCATCGAGGTGCACGAAGCCTCCATCAACGTGACTTACGTTTATGCTGAGACCGTTATGATCGACGTTCAGGACCGTGCCGTTGGGAGTGCAGGTGCTGAGATCATTGGCGACGAAGTCCCCGAATGCGATGGTCTCATTGCCGGTGTCACTCCAGGTGAGGTTGACCTTGAGCAAGGAGAGGTCGAGTGCGGCGGCGTAACCATACTCGACCACCGGAGATTCATCCACCCATATGGAGAGGATGGTCCGCTCCACAGTTATGTCCAATATGGCATTTTCACCGGAAATTACGTGAGTGATGATGACGGCGGTGTGGCCGTGACCGAGGATCGTGCCGTCATCGAGATCGGTGATGATGTCTCCGGCGAAGTCCCCGAACGTGATGGTCTCATTGCCGGTGTCGCTCCAGGTGAGGTTGACCTTGAGCAATGAGAGGTCCAAGGCGTCACTGTAGTTGTACACGACACAGGGTTGCTCGTGTATCCAAACGCTGAGGACGATACGGTTCACGGTTAAATCGTCGGTGTACGCGTACTCGCCACTCAAAGAGTGCGTCACGGTGAAGTTCGTTCCCGTGTGACCGTGATCGAGGACCGTGGCGTTTATCGGGTCCACTCCGAGGCCGTTGGTAGCGAAGTCATTGAATTCAACCACGGTGAACGTGTCATCGCTCCACGTCAGGTTGACCTTGAGCAATGAGAGGTCCAAGGCGTCACCGTAATCGTAGGCGAGTTGCGACTGTTGTTCTATGGTGACACCGATGACTACGGCCCCGATGTGTATGGCAGAGGTCTGCATCTTCTCACCGCTCAGGGTGTGAGTAACATTGACCTTCAGACCGTGATGGCTGTGGTTCAAGTCCACTATTGCGGACGGGTAGGATTCCAGATTCTTAGAGGCGAAGTCCGCGAATGCCACAGTCTCATTGCCGGTGTCCGACCAGGTGAGGTTCACTTTGAGCAAACTCAGATCCAGTGAATCGCCGTAGTCGTAAACTAGTCTCGGTTCTTCGTGTATCCATATGCTGAGGACGATACGGTTCACGGTTAACTCACCGGTATACGCGTACTCGCCGGTCGAGGAGTGCGTCACGGTGACTTTCGTCCCCGTGTGACCGTGATCGAGGACAGTGGCGTTGACAGGATTCACAACGATATCGTTGGCAGCAAAGTCCGCGAAGTCCACGATGGAGTTCGTATCGTTGCTCCAGGTCAGGTTGACCTTCAAGAGCGTGAGGTTCAAGGTGTGGCTGTAGTTGTATACAAGCTGAGGCTGTTGTTCGATTGCGACACCCAACACTATGGCGTCTATATGCAGAGCGGATGTCTGCGCCTTCTCGCCGCTGAGGGTGTGAGTAACATTGACCCTCAGACCGTGATGGCTGTGGTTCAAGTCCGCTATTTCTGATGGATCTGCAACGAGGCCATTGGAAGCGAAGTCCGCAAAAGCCACAGTCTCGTTGCCTGTGTCACTCCATGTGAGGTTGACCTTGAGAAGACTAAGGTCCAATGTGTCACTGTAGTTGTAGACGAGTTGCGGTTGCTCGTGGATCCACACACTGAGCACGATGCGGTTCACTGTGATGTCACCGGTATAGGTCTTTACGTCGGTGAGGGTGTGGGTAACAGTGACGTTCGTTCCTTGATGGGAGTGGTTCAATACCGCTCCGTTAGCGGGGGCGGCCACGAGATTGTTGGCATCAAAGTCCGCGAAGTCCACGATCGAGTTCGTTCCGT
>SKGM01000027.1 GCA_007117455.1 Candidatus Methanomethylophilaceae archaeon | reverse complement strand
TCTCGGTGGTGAGCACCACACGGGTACCCATGGGTGTCCTCTGTATGTCCAGGCCGCCGAATCCCGCCCTGCTGACCTCCTTCATAAGGTATTCCTTGAGAAGGACCCTGCGGACGTTCTCGGCGACGAATTTTCGCTCTGACGCCATTTCTACTCAACCTCCTCCAATACGACCTCGACATTGACTGTCTGCTGGTCCCACTGGGTGGCTCGGCCCTGTGCCCTCGGCCGGTGGCCGGGCATGGTCCTGCCCAATGAGGCAGAGACGGTTGCGAGCACCATGACCTCGGGATCGAGACCTTTGTACTCGGCGTTAGCCTCTGCGCTCTCTATGACCTTCAGTATGGCCGCGGCGGCCTTCTGGGGATATCTACCCGGCCCTACACCGGGCTTGTGGGAGACGCGTTTCTTGAAACGCTTCATGGGCACTGCCTTCTTGAGGTCCATGACCTCTGCCAGCGCCTTCTTGGCCTCCTCGACGTCCATCCCGCGGATCATCGTGCATATCTCGCGGGAGTGTTTGGGCGATATCGGGAGCTCCTTGCCGATGGCCTTGGCGGTGACGTCCGGATCTGTTGTTACTGTGTATCCTGCCATCATCTCACCTCACTTCAACGGCATGAACTTCGACGACCTTGTGGCGCCGACGCCCGGTCCGGAGTGCTGCGGCGGCCTGCGGGTGAGTGCGAACTCTCCCAGGAAATGGCCTATCATCTCCGGTTTTATCTCGATCTCCTTGAACTCCTTACCGTTGTACACGGCCACGGTGCGTCCGACGAACTGGGGCAGCACCGGGATGTCACGGCGGTGTGTCCTAACCGTGAGTTCGCTGTCCGCCTTCAGTTTATCGACCAGCACCTGCTGCTCGGGGTTCAGGCCTTTCTCGTATGTGCGCCTGGCCCGGGAAGGCAGGAGGTCCAACATCTCGTCGAAGGGCATCTGCAGGAGCTCTTCCATGGTGTAACCGCGGTAGGTGAACTCCTTCTTCCTCCTCGCCTGTATTGCACTGGCCTTCTTACGGGCCCTCCTCCTCGATGCCTTCGCGGAGCCGGCTATGATCTTCTTAGACCTTGCCATGTTGATCACTTACTCCTTTTCTTCTTGGGCGATAGGCGTCCTACCTTCCTACCCGGGGGAGCGTTCCTGCTCACTGTGCTGGGCTTGCCTACATGGGGGTGGCTACCTCCACCATGGGGGTGGTCGACGGGATTCATGGCCACGCCGCTCACCTTGAAGTAGGCCTTGCTCCTAGATCTGAATGAGTGGAATTTCTTACCCGACTTGCCCATGGGCTTGTCGGTCCTTCCACTCCCCGCGACGATCCCTACGGAGCCGCGGCACTTGGGGTCGAAGGCCTTCATGGCGCCCGAGGGCATCATGACCATGACCTTGTCACCGCGGCTGACCACGGTACCGCTGGTTCCAGCGGTGCGTATGAACTTGCCTCCGTCCCCGGGCACTCCCTCGAGGTTATGCACGGGGGTGCCTTCCGGGACGTTCTTGAGGGACATGACGTTGCCCGGCCTTATCTGGGCAGCGTCACTTACCTGGAGGTCCTGTCCGACCTTCATACCCTCAGCGGCTAATGTGTAGACTTTCTTACCGTCGAACTCGACCAGGGCCATGGGGCATGTCCTACCCGGGGCGTGCACCAGGTCGAGGATCTTGCCCACACCGCTGTCGTTGCGGGGGTGGGACGCCTCGGAGAGGTGCCTGTGGCTGGGCGATCGGTAATGGGAGCCTCCGCGGCCCCTTCTCTGTGTGATGAGTCTCTTTCCCATTTCTATCTCCCCTCAGAACACTCCTATCCTGGAGCCTATCTCCTCGGCGGAGTAGCCATCGGCGAGCTTGATTATGGCGTGCTTGCCGTTCTTCTCAATCCTGGTCCAGACCTTGTCGACTTTGACATCGAAGCGCTCCTCGAACGCTTTCTTGATCTGGGCCTTGTCAGCGTCCCGGTGGACGATGAACTCCAGGCGGTTCCCGTCCTTATAGTCCTGGACCGGGGAGCCGGAGAGGTGGTTCATCGATTTCTCGGTGACGTGGGGGTGTATCAGGATGCTATCCTTCTTCATGCTCACCACTCTCCTATCCTCTTCAGGGCGGACTCGCTGAAGACCGTGAGCCTTCCAGGGGAGCCGCCGGGTGCGAGCACGCTGGAGTTAAGGGATTCGACCGCTGTCACCTCGACACCGAGGAGATTCGCGGCGCCCCTGAAGACCGGCGCATCCTTCTCTGAGACCACCAGCAGCAGGCTGCGGGGGGTCCGGTACTTCCTGTTCCTCATGGTTCCTTTCCCGGGACGGATCTTGCGACCCTCCTTGGCCCTCCTGAGGTCGTCATCCAGGCCGATGGAGGCAAGGGCCTCCACCACATCGGATGTGGCCGCCAGGTCCTGTATGGAGTCCTCCATGACCAGGGGGAACCGCAGTTCACCCTCGAAGAGGTGTCCGCGGGCCCTTACAGCCTCCTCGTCGCCAACGGCGGCGAGTGCCGAGAGGCGGGCGAGCATCCTCTCCTTCTGGTTGACCTTCTTAGACCAGTCCTTCTCCGGAACAGGCGGGTGTGCGCGGCGACCGGTCACATTGTTTGGTGACTCGGCGGCATTGCGCCCCTGGGATAGCCTCTGGACCCTGGCTACGCCACGGCCTTTGCCCCAAGTGCTCACAGCATGCCTCATCCCCGCCCTCTTGGACGGACCGTAGGCCTGCCTCTTGTTGGCCTCGCTTGCGACCACCGCCCTCTTGATTATGTCCGGGCGGTAAGGGGTGTCGAAGGCCGAGGGGACTGCGATGCTCCTCACCACCTCCCCTTTGACGGAGTAAACATTGGTTGATCTTTCCTTGCTAGCCATCTTCAGGCCCCCTGCTTGGATTCAGTGGATACGTACGTGATGCTGACTGGCTCGGCGGACTTCTTGCTCTCGCGCACTGGGTCCCTGAACCTGACCAGCCTCTTCGCCGGACCCGGTACGGAACCGTGCACCAGGACATAGGGATTGGATACCATCCCGTACTGCAGGAATCCTCCCTTCGGAGAAATCTCCACCCCTTCGGCGCCGATCTTGATTATCTGCTTGTTGAACTCGGTCCTCTGGTGGTATCCCAGCTGACCGGCCATGGGCACGGTGGGCCTGACGTAGCCGGGCCTCTTCGGACCCAGGTTGCCGATCATGCGGCGGTGCTTGCTGTTCTTGTGGCTCAGGAGCTTGACCCCGAACCTCTTGACAGCACCCTGGAATCCCTTCCCCTTGGTGACGGCCGATACATCGACCAGGGAGCCTTCGGCGGCGAAGTCGGATATGCCGACCTCGTTGCCCAGGACGCCCTTGGCGAACTCGATGCGCTCATCGATGCTTCCGCCTCCGATCCTGAGTTCCATCAGGTCCGGGACCTTCTTGGGGATTCCCTTGACCAACTTGGGTTGGGTGTAGGCGAGGACACGGACATCCTCGATGTCGGCACCCTCGTATTTTGAGAATGATGATTCGTTGTGGTTCTTGGGAACACTGAGTCTGCGGGAGAGCAGGGGGTCCAGGTCGTTGGCCCAGACCTCTCCTAGGGTCTTGAGACCGTACTCGGAGGTCTCATAGAAACGGACCGCGGCCACCTTCATGGGCGGTACCTCCAGCACAGTCACTGGCACCTGTACCTCCTGACCGGAGGTGGTGCTCTTCTCACGGTTGTCCACAATGAACGCGTGGGTCATTCCGGCCTTGTATCCGGCGAATCCCTGTATCTTAGGGGCTCCGCTGATGTCGGGCCATGAGTCTAGCCTGGGTGTCTGCCTTGCGGCCCTCTTGCGTGGACCGTAGGCTCTCGAACCTCGTTTAGGACGTCTTCTTTGCGGCATGATTTTCCCTCACACCACAGGCGAGAGTCTCTTCGCTAATCTCGCCTATGTTTCATGTTTACTGTCACATCTCAGGTACTTCCGACCGTGACGCCATATTCATCTCGATAAGATCGACATGAGCATGAACGAGGGTTGCCGTGGCATTGCCCAGGACGTCTGGTCGGACATCCTCAACGTGTTCAGCGCTTTTTTTGTCAATAGAGCAGTAGTATAAAAAAGGTACGGTGCGGGGCAAGGCCCCTTTGTTTTTAAAGCTTGCCTTCCTTGGCCTTCTTCTGGGCACGCTTCATGCGTTGCTTGGCATCGAAACCGGTGGCGGCCTCAACGAATCGGTTCAACGCCCTTTTGGACTCCAGGATGGTGTTGTCATCCACATCCGGGTTGGCCTCGGTCGAGACATGCAACTGGGTCTTGCTCAGAATCCGGGACTCGATGCGGCTCATGGCGCCGAAGGAGCTGACCAGGGAATCCCCCTCCTCACGTACCTCACCGAACTCCTCCTCCATGATCCTCTTCAGTCCGTCACCCTCCACCTTGGCGTACCATCCCTTCTTGATGTCGTACTCTACCATGCTATAACCTCCATCATATCGTTAGTCCGTCGTCCATATGGCGTTCGGTGTCCACAGCGGTCCGTAACAGGACCCCTTCTTCAAGCGACCTCCGCCATGTGCTGAGGCATCCACAGTCGCCCGTAGCGAGATCCGTTGGATCCTGGCTGAACGAGAAGCGCTGGACCCCCTCAAGAATCTTTGCATCGCATTCGCCGCAATTGTGGACCCCCCTTCGGGAACCGCCGCCACTGGGGGAAGACATGAGTCTCGCATCTCCCCTGTCGGCGGTACGCATCACCTCGACCAGCGACCATATCCATGGAGGACGGTAGTCGCCTTTCCGCCAGAGCCTCTCAACCAATGTGCCCTTCTGCACATTGACAGGATTGAGGGACACCTCCCCTCCATGGCGGGCGGCGAACTCGACCGAATCGCGGGCATCGGCTATGGCCGCGGCCTCGCTCAGGAACGGAGGCTTGAGGAGCAGATAGGACCGGAGTTCCATGCCTGCCTCCCTTATCTCATCCGCGGCGCGGACATAATCCGTGGTACGGAACCCTTTGCGGACAGAGTGGCGCAGCACGGCATCGTCTGCGCTCTCCAGGCCTATGGCCAAGGTCGTATGGGTGGGCATGGCGGACAGGGTCTCGGAGTTAATGAACTCCGGTCGGCTCTCCACCAACAGCCTCTCAACGGACGAGAACCTCTGTAGGAGCTCATCCCTGAAGGAGGGAGGCAGCTCCCTCTCGTCCAGGAAGCTTCCGGAGGTGTAGACCTTAACGAAAGGCTCCCCCTCATAACGCTCCATCGCGACATCCAATTGATTGAGGAGCTGCGAAGTGTCCACCTCCCCGTCGCTGGCGATATTGTATCCGCACATATTGCAGCCGCCGCTGCGGGACCAGGAGCATCCACGGGTCCTCAGGATGAGGACCATGGTGTCCACCTCACTTCCGTTGGAGAGGTCCTTCTCCTTCCAAAGGGCCTCCGGCCTGTCAAGGTCACGTCTCCTAGCCATAACGAGCCTCCATGGGCGACTGATACGATGGATACTTTAATATCTTTATTATCAATAATCGACGAAGGTGCATCAATGGCAAGGACAATAGTGGTCATAGGGTCAGGCGCAGCGGGCATGACGGCGGCGTCGACGGCCAGAAGGACGGACCCTCAGGCCAGGATCGCCCTGGTAACCGAGGACGAGCATATCGCCTACTCCCCCTGTGTGATACCATGGGTTTTGGAGGGAAGGACCACTTGGGATGATATCGTCATGCACGACCCAGAATATTACCGTCGGGAGAGGGACATCGATGTTAGGACCCTGACCAAGGTCACCTCCGTGGACCTGGATTCCGGAGTCCTTGTAGCTGGCGAAGAGAAGATCGGCTTTGACTCTCTCATCCTGGCCACAGGAGGTAATGTCTTCATACCGCCCATTCCCGGAAAGGACCTGAAGGGGGTGCACGTGGTAAGGACCGTCAACGACGGCAAGGCCATAGAGGCCGGCCTCCAGGGTGTTGAGGATGTTGCCATAATCGGAGCGGGTGTCATCGGCCTGGAGATGGCCTTGGCCATGGTGGAGCTCGACAAGGAGGTCACGGTGGTCGAGATGATGGACCAGGTGGTCCCCAGGATACTGGATTCAGACCTGGCATCACAGCTCAGAACCTACCTTGAGCAGAAAGGCGTCAGATTCATCATGGGATCACCGATCAAGAGCGTCAACGGTGATACGGCGGTCGAATCGGTCACAGTGGGGGACGAGTCGTTCCCTTGCGGGATGGTCATCTTCAGCACCGGCGTGAGAGCCAACCTGGAACTCCCCAACCAGATGGGTTTGGAGATCGGTTCACTGGGAGGCGTCAGGGTCTCTCCGTCCATGCAACCGTACCGACGGGGCAGGCTGGTGCCGAACGTTTACATATGCGGGGATGTCGTGCAATGTGAATCGGCGGTGGTCGCTGGTCCGACCATGAGCCAATTGGGCTCGAGCGCCGTTCGGCAGGGGAGGGTCGCAGGGATGAATGCCGGAGGAGGGTCATCCACCCACGAAGGCGTCGCCAGCCCATGGGTCAGTGTCATCGGGGACCTGCAGGTCGCAGGAACCGGGATATCCTCCGGTCTTGCCTCATACTATGGCATGGATGTGGTCACGGGAACTGGGACCGGCCACACCCGGGCCCGTTACTACCCGGGAGGTAGTCCGATGACCGTCA
Organism: Candidatus Methanomethylophilaceae archaeon; assembly: GCA_007117455.1. Taxonomy (GTDB): domain Archaea; phylum Thermoplasmatota; class Thermoplasmata; order Methanomassiliicoccales; family Methanomethylophilaceae; genus PWHV01. The sequence goes on along the minus strand of SKGM01000027.1, from coordinate 17,360 downwards.
AGGTCATCGCCGAGAAGTCGAGCGGAAGGTTGCTGGGAGCACAGATGATCGCCGGTGAGGATGTCACAGGCAGGATCAATTGGCTCAGTGCCGCCATCATCGAGAAGGTATCGGTATGGGACTTCATATCCCGCTACGAGAACGCCTATTGCCCCCCGACCTCCATGGTCCGTGATGTCGCGTTCAGCGCGATGGAGGATCTGGCCTCAAAAATCTGAGAGGGAGAGAGGGGACCATCCATCGGAGAGATTCAACATATGAGATACACAGAGTACAAGGATCTTTATTACAAACTGAACAGCCCGGAGGACCTGGAACGCCTGGTCAAGAAGGGTTACGACCGTGAGATGCTCATGGTCCTCTACACCCAAAGGGTTACGAGGGACGTCAAGAAGAGCTTCTACAAGGTGAAGAACAACACCGGAAGGATGCTGAAGGATTGGAGGCAGGGGCATAGCCTCATGGAGATCTCCAAGAGGTACCGATTCCCACCGATACTGACCGCCATGTTCGTGCTCCAGGAGATGGGCATGAACAAGAAGAAATTCTGGTCCTATGTCCGCGGAGAGGAGAAGGTCAAGGACTGCCGCCTGGAGAAGGAGATCCAAGAGATCAACGAGAACGACTATGTCTACTCGACATGGGCGAACGACCAGCAGAGGCAGAGAGGGGAATGGGGCGAGGCTCTGTTGGAGGAATGGTTGGATTCCCAAGGTATTGATTACCGTACCGAGGAGGACCTGAGAGGTGTTTACGCCAAGACCCCTGATTGCCTGTTCGAGGAACCGGTTGTGGTGGATGGTAAGGAGGTCATGTGGATAGAGAGCAAGGCCACCTTCGGCGACGTACCTGAGTTCCGCTTCAACGCCCGCAAGCAGCTTGTACCCTACACCGAGCTGTTCGGACCCGGGCTGGTCGTCTATTGGTTCGGGCATTTGGACGACCTCGAGCTTCCTGATGACGTCTATATAATCGATAAGTCGTTGACTGACATAGATGTCGAGCGAGGAGACGATAGCCGCTAGTGAACTCGAGAGATACGGGTACTGCCCCTTGTCCTGGTGGCTGGGGAGTGATACGCAGGTCGAAAACAGCGAACTCCTCCAAGGTATCCAAGAACACACCCTGTTCTCCTCGAACCTCGACAGCATCCAGACGAAGGAGAGAAGGAGTACTGAGTTACGTTTGTCCTTTTTGATCTCGGCGGCGATGGTCATAAACCTCATCGCGGTGATCCTAGTGGGGATCTCAGACCTCCCTTCCGGGGATAAGACCTCCCTGCTGTTCAGCACCTCACTCGTGTGGATAGCCATCGGAGGTCTGCTGCTCTACATCCCGTTCCGAAAAAGACGCTGGGGCCCATACACCTTTGCCGAAGGGGCTTCCATGGTCCTGAGCACCTTGATGATGTTGGTAGCCCTGAACACCATCTTCCTGCTCCAGATAGATTTCATCGTCGGCGGGATGTACCTGGTTCTTGCCGTACTATGGTTCATCATAACCTTGGCGATACTGCTTTTGCACCACTTCCTCACCGGGGAGATATTGGGATTGAGGAAGCGGGAGGGGGTCTCCGGTGACCTGGTTTACATCGGCGAGAAGGGTAATGTGCTTCGCTCAAAGACCCATGGCCTGTCCGGGAGTCCGGACCTGGTTATGAGGAGAGGGGAGGAGATGATACCGGTGGAGGTAAAGACCGGACGGGTCCCCAAAGGACCTCTTTTCTCCCATCTGCTGCAACTCGGCGCATACTGCGTCATAATCAGCGACATCTGCGGCAGGAGGGTCGAGAGGGGGCTGCTCCGCTACGGTCAAAAGGATTTCGAGATCGAATTCGATGAGAACCTGGAGCAGTTGGTCCTCATCAAGGCGGAGGAGATGAGGGCCATCCTGAGGGAGGGAGGCGCTCATCGTAACCACAACCGTCCCAACAAGTGCCGCAACTGCTCCCGCCGGGCGATCTGCCCGGAGTCCCTGCTCTGATCACTCCACCGTGACGCTCTTCGCCAGGTTGCGTGGTTTGTCTATCGGCATTCCACGTTCTTTCGCCACATGGTAGGCCAACAGTTGCAGGGCGACGGCCAGAGTAACCGGCGTGAACAGGGGCTTCACCGGAGGCATCCGGATGACCAGGTCGGCAACCGTCTCACAGTCGGCGTCATCGTCCTCGGCCAACAGGAGCACCGGGCTGCCGCGGGCCGCGACCTCGGAAACGTTGGACATCATCTTGTCGTAGGTGTGGTCATTCAGACAGGAGGCGACCAGCGGGGTTTTCTCATCCAGGAGTGCCAATGGTCCGTGCTTCAGCTCCCCGGCGGCATAGCCCTCTGCATGGATGTATGATATCTCTTTGAGCTTCAATGCGCCCTCCAGCATGGTGGGGAAGTTGCGGTTCCTGCCGATGAAGAACGCGCTGCGGGCCTCCTTGAACATCTTGGCCGCATCACGGAGCGAGGATGCCCTGTCCAGAACCGCCGATACATAGTTGGGTAGGGAGCGGAGGTCCTTCTTCATGGCCCTGAGGCCCTCCTCTCCTAGACTGCGGTTGTTGTATGCTAGCAGGGATGCCAACATATACAGTGAGACCAGCTGGGCGGTGTAGGTCTTGGTGGCGGCGACGCTTATCTCCGGGCCGGCACGGGTCAGTAGGATCGTGTCCGCCTCCCGGGTGATGCTCGACCCGACGACATTGGTTATCGCCAGAGTATGGCAGCCACGCAGCTTCGCCTCCCGGCATGCCGCCAAGGTGTCCGCGGTCTCACCGCTCTGGGTAATCAATACAACCAACGGGCATTGGTTGGTCTTAGTTGAATATCGGAACTCCGATGCCAGCTCCACCTGGACACTGATGCCGGCCATCTCCTCTATAATGTACTTTCCCACAAGGCCAGCGTTGTATGACGTCCCGCAGGCCAATATCTTCATCCCGGTTATGGGCCTGGATGGCAGTATCTCCAGGTTTTCAAGATCGTCTATGTAACTGATTATCGTCTCGGTTATGGAGTGGGGCTGTTCGTATATCTCCTTGAGCATATAGTGCTCGAAACCGCCCTTGCGAGCCTCCTCCAGAGACCAGTCTATCTTGCTCACTTCCCTCTCCACCGCCGCACCGCCGGCATCGAATATGCGGATGGCGCCTGGCGTCACGATGGCGGTCTCACCGTCCATCAGATACAGGACGTCCGACGTGTACTCCAGAAGGGCGGTGACGTCCGATGCCACGAAATTCTCCCCCACGCCTGAGCCCAGCACCAAAGGGTTCTCCTTCCTGGCCACCACGATGTCCGGGGAATGCTCCTCCACCACAGCTATCGCATAGGTTCCGCGAACATCCTCCAAGGCCCTCCTCACCGCGGCGTGTAGGTCACCCTGATGGTATTTCCTGATCAGATGGACCAATACCTCGGTGTCAGTCTCCGAGTAGAAGGCAGCCCCTTCAGAAATCAATGAATTGCGCAGGGGGATGTAATTCTCGATTATGCCGTTGTGCACCAAGGCCAGGCTGCGATCGTTGGACATGAAGGGATGGGCGTTGTCCCGCGAGGGTGCTCCACAGGTGGCCCAGCGGGTGTGTCCGATGCCGGTAATGCCTTCGATATCCGGCAATATGGACTCCAGGGCCTTCAGTTCGCCCTTCTCCTTATGCATCTCCAGCCTACCGTTGACAATCACCATCCCTGCGGAGTCGTAGCCACGGTATTCAAGTCTACGTAAGGAATCCAATATCACATCGGATGCCTTCCGGGATCCGGAATAACCGACGATCCCGCACATCAGTAGACCTCCGAACGGTCATTGATGTTCTCCCTTATCCGTGACCCGTCACTGACCCGGCATCCGTTGCCGACCACGACCCCCGGCTGGATGCTCACACTTCCACCGATGACGGTATTCGACCCGATTATGGAGCCGATATCGTTCAATGGGATGAGCTCCCCCTTGACCCGGCCCATGGTGGTTGCGCTGGGGGAGGATACGTGCGGACCCAATCTGACATTGGAGTCTATGAGGCTACGGCTGATGTGACAGTGGCTCTGGATGCTTGAACCGGACATGATTATCGATCCTGATATGTATGAGAACGGTGAGATGGTCACATTGTCCCCTATGGAGGTCACCGGGGAAATCGCCACATTGGGTCCGATATCACAACCTTTACCGATGATGACAGGCCCCTCGATCTGGGTTCCGGATCTGATGCGGCTACCCTCCCCGATGTTCACCGGCCCTTTGATGCTGACCCCGGGCTCGATCCTACCCTCAATGCGCTGCCCGTTCAAGGAGATGAAGCGTGAGCTCATATCGATGACATCCCAGGGATAAACAGCATCGCACCAGCATCCTGTGGTCATTATCCCACGTATCATTAGTTCGTGCAGGATCGGTTGCAGTGCATCTGCCAGACCCATCCTGCCATCGGCCACCGCAGCCTCCAGTCTGGGAATCACATCCAAGCTGAAATGGAAGATGCCGGTGCTGATGACGCAGGAATCGGTCGAAGAGGGTTTCTCGGTGATTCTGTCGACTCTGCCGTCAGTCAGTTCCACGACACCGTATTTCGAGGGTATCGAACTACGGGTCAGCAGAGCGCTGTTCGGACGTCCGCCCTTTAGAAGGTCCCTTATGACCGCGGGGCTAATCACATTATCACCGGGGAGTACCAGGAAGTCCCCTTTCGGGAAATCCTTGGCGGTGACCAAGGCATGGGCGGTACCCAGGAGACGTTTCTGTTCCATGTAGGTTAGGTCGGCCCCGAAGTCCGAGCCATCCCCGAAATAGGCCTGGATCAGGCCGCGGCGATAACCTACCACTATTGCAATGTCCGTTATGCCGTTCTCAACCAGTGAGGAAATGATATGCTCCAGGATAGGCTTGTTGCCTATCTGCATCATGACCTTGGGCCTCGCCTCGGACAAGGGCCAGAGCCTGGTCCCGTGGCCAGCTGCTAGAATCACCGCCTGCATAGTGCCTCCCCAACGGTTATCAGGAAGCAGATAGATATATTCTTCCCAATGTATTGAAGGTCGGAGGGAGAAAGGATGGTAGCGGGGGGTCGATTTGAACGACCGGTCTCCGGGTTATGAGCCCGACGGGATATCCTGGCTACCCCACCCCGCTCTATGATTCGTCCTAATCAGTAACTCATCTAAAAAGGTTTGCATCCTCTCCTCTGAATCAGAACAGCTTGCGCAGCCGGAGGAGGTCCTCTATCTCCCCCACGACCCTCAGCTTCCTCTGTGCGAAGGCCTTCATGGGACGTATGCTCTTATCCAGGAGGCCTTTGATGGTCTCCAGGTCAGCGGCTATGGTGACATCGGGATCATCTATGAGGCCGTCCTTGAGTGAGTGGGCCTTACCGTCCTCGATACGGAAACTGTATAGCTCCTCACCGAACTCCAGATTTATGGCCTTGCGGATGCCGTCCAGGGCCTCCGACAGTTTCTCATCCCGGTTCACCTTGTTGTTGAACTTATGGACGAGCTCGCTGAGTTGGTCTATCAGGATCATCTTATCACCAGTCCGTCAGACGGGAGTTCTTTGCACGGCCAATCATGCGCCGCGTGGTCTCCCATGAACAGCGTGCGAACGGTGGCGGATTACCCTTATCATTTATCCATCTTTCTAAGAAGGCGACGGTCTTGGGGTCGGAAGGATAACCGCTGCCTATCTCCTCCCCCACTTCATCCTGGATGGAGAGTATGGCCCTGTCCCGGATGACCTTGGCGATTATTGATGCGGCGGATACCACGGGGAAGAGGTCGTCGGCACGGTGCCTGCATACCAAGGGTCCGCAGCCCCCGAGTCTGGAACGTATGGCCTCGGCGAACGTCGCCTCGTTCGCATCCGCGCAGTCCACGAAGAGTGAGTGGGAGCGGTATGGTCGCAGGACGGATGCGAAGGCGTCCGCCTCGATCATGTTCAATGACATCCTTGAACGCCCTTCATCGATATGCCTCGGGCTGAGGGAGATGACCTCATAGCTGCAGGCCTCCGTGATCTCGTGATAGAGTCTCTCCCTCTGAGGGGGGGAGAGCCGCTTGGAGTCCCGGACCCCTATACTCCGGAGGGCCTCCTCATCCTCCACGGCCACCGCCGCAACCACAAGGGGGCCGAGGACCGGCCCTCTACCCGCCTCGTCCGCACCGCAAAGCATCGACGGGACATCACATTACCATTAGAAAAAACAGTCTGGCATGCCATAACCAAATAAATTGTCCTTGACAATAGTTTTAAGTCAATCGTTCCGATAGACCAGTGGTGATATCATCTCTATTTGTGACGTTCAGAGCAGACGTCTGGACAAAGGTTTCAAGCTGACAAGGGTGGGTGTCACGGGCGTCAAGAAGCCCATACGGGTGAGACGCAACGGCAGGATAGACCTCATCTGCGAGACCCTAGCCTGTGACATCGATGTCTTCGTTGACCTTCCTTCTGACCAGAAAGGATCGCACCTCTCGCGCAATCTGGAGATCATCCGTGAGGTGGTCGAGGAGAGTGTGAGGGAACCGGTGAACGGGGTGGAGAACCTGGCAGCATCGATATGCGGTCAGCTTCTGGAGAGACATGAGTATGCCTCCGTTGGCGAGGTCCACATCGCCGCTGACTATTTCCGCGAGGTGGAGACCCCCAACGGCCGTGAGACCTTGGAGTTCTACCGTCTGTTCGGTGAGGCTTTGGCACAGCGCGGCGGGGACCTGATGAAGACAATTGGTGTGCAGGTGATCGGAATGACAGCCTGCCCGTGCGCCATGGAGACCGTCCGCTCAGCCCTGGAGGAGGGGACTGTTACCGGCGACTTCCCCACGATATCCCATAACCAGAGGAACGTCTGCACCTTGATGATAACCATGCCCGGTGACATCGAGCTGGAGGCAAATGACCTGATAGACCTGGTCGAGGCGTCCTTCTCATCCCCTACATTCGAGATCCTCAAAAGGAGCGATGAGGCGGCGGTGGTGACCAACGCCCATAAGAACCCCAAGTTCGTCGAGGACGTGGTCCGTGACGTTCTGATGCGCATCCTGCTACGGTACCCCGACCTTCCAGATGGCATATTGGTGATGGTCCGTAGTGAGAGTGAGGAATCGATCCACAAGCACAACGCATTCGCAGAGAGGATCACCACCCTCGGTGAACTGAGACTATGAGACCTACGGCCATAGCAGTGGACGTGGACGGCACCATAACCGACATGTCGAAGAGCCTGGAGTGCAACGCCATGGAGGCGTTGCGCAAGGTTCATTCCGAGGGCACGCCGGTCATACTCACCACAGGGAACGTCCTCCCCATCGCCTACGGGCTCAGTCGCTTCATAGGGCTGGGGGGAACCGTGGTGGCGGAGAACGGGGGCGTCGTTTGCCACGAGGAACGCATGGAGATCATGGGGGACCCTTCGGCCCCCAGAGAGGCATGGGAGCACCTGACCTCCAAGCTGGAACTCCAGAAACTATTCACCGACAATTGGAGGGTATCGGAGGTGGCGCTCCGCACAACTGTGGACCCGCAATGGGTGATCGATGAGCTCAAGGACTTCCCGGTAAAGGTGCAGGCGACCGGCTTCGCGATCCATATCATGCAGCCGACCCATTGCAAGATGAATGGCCTTAGGAGGATCGCGGACATAATGGGCATCGATGTCGAGGGCGTGGTCGCCATCGGCGACTCCGACAACGACGTCTCCATGCTCAAAGGATGCTCGCGTAGCTTCGCAGTGGGCAACGGTACACCGGCCGCCAAGGAGGCGGCGACGGATGTCGTGCCTGGAAAGCATGGAGAGGGCGTGGTCCAGGCCCTCATGGCCCTGGGCCTGATCTGATCAGAGCAGTTTCTTGGCCTCTTCGGGCTCGATCTCCAAGGCCATCAGCATGTAGCCCAGCGCCTTCTTGGCATAGGGCTCCCTCGCCTTGGGGTCGTCCATTATCTCACCGTAACGGGCAAGTGCGGAGTGGTAATAATCCACGGCGAACTCGGAGAGGTAACGGGCGGCGTTGGGCTCATCCAGCTCCGCCGCCTCCTTGTAGGCCCCCTCGGCCTCATCGTACTTACCCACCGATATGCAGAACGCCCCGTATGAGCTGTAATACACGAAGTTCTCTGGGTCGAGCTCTATGGCCTTCTTGTAGGCATCAACGATGTCCTCATCACCTATCTTCGCTCCGAACATACCGCTGGCCATGTTCCCGGTCTCAGCCTTGAGGAACCATGCCTCAGCTGATTCAGGGAACTCCTCTGCGGCCTTCTTGAACTTACTGTAGGCCTTCTTGAAGTCCCCTTTCTCCATCTCCTTATGACCGTCCTTCATCATCTTCTCTATGTCAGCCATGCTCTAACCTCGCTGAATAAAGAATGGCTCAATCATAAAGCTTTCCCATAATCCATTCGGCATACAGCGAGTATTAAATAAGGAATGGAGTTGTTGGACTTCATCCAGCGGAGGTTCGTAATGGACAAGGAGACCGTCAGGAAGGTAGCGATGCTGGCCCGGTTGGAGCTTAGCGAGGATGAGATGGAGTCGTTCACCAAGGACCTGGGGGACATCCTCGGGCATCTCAGCATGCTCGATGAGGTACAGGGACTTGAGGACTATGCCTTCAATCCGGTCGAGGTCTCCGACGTCCTCCGGGACGATGAACCGCACCAGGAGATCGACCCTGAGGAACTCCTCAGGGACATGGACACCTATGAGGATTATGTAAGGGGGCCACGGCTCTCATGAGCGAGGACATTTCCGATAGGATCCGAGCCCTTAACGACATCTACGGGATGTTCTACAGCATCTCCGATACGGACATCGGAAAGCACGCTTTCCATTTCTCGGCCAAGGACAACCTTGCTACCAAGGACCATCCCACCACGGCGGGTTCACGCATACTTTCCGGTTACCGTCCTCCGTTCGATGCTGCCCCGGTCGAGAGTCTGAGGCGGGCCGGCGGCGCACTCCTGGGCAAGACCAGTATGGACGAGTTCGGTTTCGGAACCTTCTCCGTAAACTCAGCCTTCGAGGTGCCGCGCAACCCCTATGACATCGAACGCAGCTGCGGGGGGTCCTCAGGGGGTGCTGCCTGTGCGGCATCCTTGATATCCGGCCATCTTGCTCTGGGAGTCTCCACCGGAGGCAGCATATCCTGCCCTGCCGCATTCTGTGGCGTTTACGGATTCACCCCGACCTACGGAAGGGTGTCCCGCCATGGGCTCCTGGATTACGGCAACTCCTTGGACAAGGTCGGCATGCTCTCCGCGGATTGCTCCCTCATAGGGGAGATGTTCCCGCTGATCGCAGGTGATGACCCCCGGGACCCTACCAGCTGTGGACATCCAGAGATGCGGGACATGGATATGCCGACCCGCGTCGGGGTGCCCCGGGACTCCGTCGAAGAGCTCCCGGCGGGTTTACGCCAGACCTTCGACTCGGCGCTCGAGGTCCTGAAGGAAGAACTTGGGATGGAGGTCGAGACCTTGGAAATGCCCATGTTCCGTTACGCTCAGCCGGCTTACTACATAATAGCCACCTCCGAGGCGTCCACCAACCTCGCCCGCTATGGCGGGATGAGGTACGGGGCCAGAGGGGAGAGCTTGGACTCACATTTCGACAGGTACTTCACAGACGTGAGGTCCGAATACCTGGGCGCCGAGGCCAAGAGGAGGGTCCTCCTCGGCACCTTCACCCGCATGGTCGGTCTTCGCGACAGATACTACATCAAGGCCCTACAGGTACGACATGGTGTCATATCGGAGTACAAACGGGCATACCAGAAGGTTGATGCGATCATTACTCCGACGATGCCGTTCACCGCCCCCCGTTTCAACGAGGTGGCGGGGATGTCGGCACTTGAGATATACCTGGCGGACCATCTCACCATACCTCCCAACCTGGCCGGGATGCCCCATCTCAGCATGCCCTGCGGATATGTGGAAGGGATGCCGGTGGGGATGCAAATGGTCGGAGACCATTGGGAGGAGAGTATGCTCCTAAAAGCAGGGGAAGCCTGGGAACGTGTCTTCGAGCGCCAGGATCCGGAGGCGATGGTATGAAGATAGGGCTGGAGATACATGTACAGCTGCCCACCAGGAGCAAGATGTTCTGTCCGTGCCCGACAGACGCCGGGACTCCCAACAGCGCGATATGCCCCACTTGTCTGGGGATGCCCGGGGCCCGTCCCTCCCTCAACCGGGCCGCCCTGGAGATGGGGCTCAGATTGGCGAAGCTGTTCCAATGCCAGGTCCCGGAGAGGACCTGGTTCTCACGCAAGACATACTTCTACCCCGACCTTGCGAAACACTTCCAGGTCACTCAGTATGAGAATCCGGTGGGTGAGCACGGACTGTTCGATTTCCGAGGCAAACCGATACGCATACGCCGGGTGCACCTGGAGGAGGACCCAGGAAGGATCAGGAGAGTGGGTAGGCCAGGGGAGGAGATGTCCCTTGTCGATTACAATCGCAGCGGCATACCTTTGGTCGAGATCGTCACGGAACCCGACCTATCCAATCCTGCAGAGGCCCGGCAGTTCCTCTCCGACATGTTGACGGAGATAAGGCACACCATCGGATTGACCGATGACGGGGAGCAGAGCGTCCGGGTGGACTGCAACATCTCAGTGGGTGAGGAGAGGGTGGAGGTCAAGAACGTCACTGGCCTCAAGAACATGGAGAGGGCTTTGAAGTTCGAGCTTGTCAGGCAGACCAAGATGTTGCGTTCCAAGAAACCAGTGCTGCGCGAGACCCGCCGTTTCGATGAGGAGCGTAAGGTCACCCTCCCTGCCAGGAAGAAGGAGTTCGAGGAGGACTACGGCTACATAGGTGAGCCTGACCTAGGGGTTTACAACATCCGGGCGATGGCTGATGCACTTGATGAGGTTGAGACGCCTTTGAACAGGGCCAAGAGGCTCTGCGACCAGTATGGCATCGCAGAGGGCACCTCCAGGCAGCTGGTCAACACCTCCATGGACCTCTGCGACCTGTTCGAGGAGATGGCTACCGCTTCCGACCCCAAGACGGCCCTGTTCCTGGTCACCGATGTGATCAGCTCCTATTGGGCAAGACTCAGCGACGATCTTGACCTTGGAACTAGAGGGAAGATGATCGATACCGCCTCCCGCTATGGGAAGGGGGAGATTAACGATATCGAGGCGCGGAGCATCCTGAGAGGACTTATCGCCCCCGATGATTCGGTCGGGACGGAGAAGGGTGAGGGCACCCAAGCACTGGATGATGCCATCGAGGCGGTTCTCTCATCCAACCCCGGGATATTCGATGACTACGTCAAGAACGAGAGGGCTGCGAACCGTCTGATCGGCGAGGTCATCGGGAGGACCAGGGGTGCATACTCATCCAAGGAGATAGTAGACAGGGTCAAGGAGCGCCTACAGCGCGGACCATGAACTACTCCAGGTCATCGAGGTCTATGTCATCCATCGCCAATGAGATTATCTGAAGCTCATTGAGCTTCTCATCATCCACCATCGTCGGGGATCCATCGAACGGTGAGTGCATCCTCTTGTTCTTGGGGAAGGCGATGACCTCTCTGATGCTCTCCTTTCCGAGCATCATGCTCACCATGCGGTCAACCCCCAAAGCTATCCCGCCATGCGGCGGTGCCCCGTAACCCAATGCCTCGAGGAAGAAGCCGAAATCGGCCTCCATCCTCTCATCGCTAAGACCCAGCATGGACAGTATCCTCCTCTGCAGGTCCACATCATGGTTCCTCAGGGATCCGCTGCCCAGCTCCACACCGTTCAGGCACAGGTCGTATGATTCTCCTATGGAACAGTCATCAAGGTCCCCCACCGGTCTGACGAATGGGTGGTGGAATGCGGTCAGCTTGCCGGACACCGGGTCCTTCTCGAACATCGGACAGTCGACTATCCAGAGGAACTGGTGCATTCCCTCCTCTATCAGTCCCAGGTCCTCAGCGAGCTTCTCTCTGAGAAGCCCTCCGGCCTCCAATACACGGGCCTTCGGCCCGGCGAGGAACAGCAGCAGGTCTCCAGGTGCGGCATCCATGGCCGCGACCAGACCTTCCTGGACCTCGGAGGTGAAATATTTCACTATGTTGCTCTCCAGGCCCTCCGTGGTCATGCGCATCCAGGTCATACCGCCCATGCCATGCTTCTTGACCCAGGTTATGAGGCGGTCGACCTCGTTACGGCCCAGGTCTCCAGCGCCCATCGATGCTGTGACATTGAGTCCGCAGATCGCGGACCCCTTCTTCGATAGGACCCTCTGGAATATATCGTAGGGGGCTTCCCTGACTATCTCAGTGACCTCCACCATGGGGAGTCCGAAGCGCAGGTCGGGGGAATCGGTGCCGTAGCGGGCCATCGCTTCCTGGTATCTGAGACGGGGGAACGGGGTCTGCAGTTCCTCATCGAACAGTCCTTTCCAGATGTGGGACATCATGCCCTCCACGGTCTCCAGGATGTCCTCCTGGTCAACGAATGACATCTCCATGTCCAACTGAGTGAACTCCGGCTGCCTGTCAGCACGGGAATCCTCATCACGGAAACAACGGGCTAGTTGGAAATAACGGTCGACACTGGCGACCATGAGCATCTGCTTGAACAGTTGCGGTGACTGCGGTAGCGCATAGAATGACCCCGGATGCACACGCGAAGGCACCAGGAAATCCCTGGCACCCTCTGGGGTGCTACGGGTCAACAGAGGGGTCTCGACCTCCAGGAAGCCCTTGGATTCAGCGAATTGGCGGGCCAGAGATATCAAACGGTGGCGGAAGCGCAGGGTGCGGATCATCTCCGCCCTGCGCAGGTCCAGATACCTGTAGCGCAGACGGGTGTCCTCTGCTGGCAGAAGGTGCTCCTTCTGCTCACCTATCTCGAATGGGGGCGCCTTGGACCTGCTGAGGACCTCCGCGCTCTGCACGAGAACCTCCACCTCTCCGGTGGGGTTGCGGCCATCCTCGGTACCAGGTACCCTCTTTCGGACCGAGCCGCAAACTGAGACCACTGATTCCCGGCTGAACTCATCGAGCGTCGCCTCCAAAGTGGAGCGGTCCGACCCGACATCCACATCCTCAGGGTCGTAAACGATCTGGGTTATCCCATGGGCATCGGCGAGGTCGAAGAACAGAATGCCTCCGTGGTCACGTGAGAAACGTACCCAACCCTGCAGACATACATCCTTACCCAGATAGTCGGAGCCAAGCTCCCCACAAGTATGCGTCCTCTTCATGCAGAATGCCCCTTGGTTTTAACCAAGCAACGCTAAACCAAGGGTGGTATTAAACTGTTTTCTGATTGTTCACTCCTCCGGCTCGGCGCGGAGAACATGGGGCACGAACAGCATGGGGTCCTTGACGATGTTCAATATCACCGAGGTGTTGGTCTTCTTCACACCCTTTATCGCAAGGATGGATTTGACGACATCCGAGAACTCCTCCCTACCGCCGCAGGCAACCCATGCTATGGAGTCATACTCACCGGTCACATCGAAGACGGATATCACCTGCTCGATGTCAGTCACCTTCTTCTGGATCTCCAGTATGTCCCCTTCCACATAGATGTGGACCATGGCCATGAACTCATAGCCCAGTTTGAGGTAGTCTATGACCGCCCGGTATCCGTTGATCACCCCTTTGGCCTCCAGGTTCTTGACCCTTTGGATCAATGTGGTGGGATGTACGCCCAGCCTCTTTGCGATCTGTCTGAACGAACCTTGGCTGGAGACACATAGTTCTTCGACTATCCTCTTGTCCAGATCATCGAGGGTTTCGGCGGGCATGACTGACCTCTATACATATGTATAAACAAGTTTTTACAAATTGGACATTTGTGCATCAACATCCGACAATGTGGTTTTCGGATAATACACAGGATAGATAAATCTATGCCGACCGACACAATCACTTAATCTATATCCTGCCAATAACCCCGATATGACCGTGAGGCTCTACCAGCGCGACCCATATCTTTTCGAGTTCGAGGCGAGGGTCGAAGAAACCGATGATGCTTGGATAAGGCTGGACGGCAGTGCGTTCTACCCCGGCGGCGGCGGACAGGCGGCGGACCGGGGGACCATCCATGGGCGGGGGGTCGAGGAGGTGTTGGAAAGACAAGGTTCGATTTGGCACCGGGTCCCGGGCCATCCCTTCTCCATCGGGGACATGGTATGGTGCAGTGTGGATTGGGATAACCGCTACGACCTCATGAAGGGCCATACCGCTGAGCACATGCTCTTCGGAGCCCTGCAGAGGATGATGCCAGAGCTGGAACTGCTTAAGATAGAGATCACCCCCGAACAGAAGAGGCTGACCGTGAGAGGGCCTATCGACCGGGACCTGGTGGAGAGCGCCGAGGGGCTGGTGAACCAGGCCATATCCGAGAATCTGGAGGTCACAAGGTACGAGATGGACCGGGAGGAGGCGGAGAGCGGCGAGGTCCGGGCCAAACTAGAGAGGATCCAAGGGGACACCGTTGATGTGGTGGAGATCGGTGATTTCGATTGCGCCGCCTGCGCAGGAATCCATGTGATGGAGACGGGGGAGGTCGGCGCTATCCTGGTGGATAGGATCTCTTCAGCAGGAGGCGGGGACCACAACCTTGATTTCATCATCGGTGACGAGGCCATCGCAAGGTCGATGGATCTGGCCCATCTTGCATTGAGGGCCGCCGATGCCTTGGCCTGTCCGATGGAGAACCTCTTAAGGACCATGGAAAATATGAAGGCCGATGCCGAAGGCCTGAGGAAGGCCCTCAGCAGGTTGTCCAAGATTTCGTTGGAGAACATCGCCCCGATCGATGTGGAGGGTATGCAGGTTCATGCCGCCGCCCTCCCCGGCATACCTCGTAAGGAGCTCATCTCCCGGGCCGAGACACTGCGGGAGAGAGGCCATCTAGCGGTACTGGTATCAGTTGATGACCGGGTGGAGTTCGTGATGTCCTGCCCATCGGAGTCCGGAATTGACCTCCGTCGACTGGTCGATTCGGTGGTCAAGGATATGGGAGGGTCAGGAGGGGGCAGACCTGACTTCGTGCAGGGGGGCATCGCCGACCACTCCCGGGCGGAGGAGTTCCTGCGGCGCATATTGGACAGCCTCGGCGAGGGTGTTTAGCTCTGACGGTGAGAAAGATGAATGTGTTGAAGGAAGGATTAAAACAAGAACCTATTAGACATATGTTCATGATATTCTGTTTAACTATACATTTGTAGATGATGGAAAACTATTTTTAGTAAAGTAGTATAACATTCATTCGATGAGCTCTACAAGTGAGCAGTTGACAAAGGAGAACATCCTTCAAACGATCGAAAGTGAGAAGGTCAAGTTCATCGAGATGCAGTTCTGCGATATCCTCGGTGTTGTGAAGACCGTCTCGATTCCCGCCTCGCAGGCCGAGAAGGCCATTGACGACGGCGTGTACATCGACGGCTCTTCCATCATGGGATACACTACCATAGACGAATCCGACATGAGGACGGTGCCCATCCTCGACTCCTTCCAGATATACCCCTGGACCTCGGACACCCCTTACAAGACAGCCCGGTTCATGTGCCAGGTCTACGACCATCACGGCAACCGCTTCGCCGGTGACCCGCGCTATGTGCTTGAGAGGATGATCGAGAAGGCTGAATCGATGGGTTACAGCTACAATGTCGGCCCGGAGTTCGAGTTCTTCCTGTTCAAGTTGGACTCCAACGGTGTACCGATGGTCTGTCCCAACGACCGCTTCGGATACTTCGACCTCATACCACAGGACGAGGGCGATATCGTGCGGAAGGAGATCATGATGTACTTCGATGTGATGGGTTACAACGTGGAAGCCGCCCATCATGAGGTCGCCGAGGGACAGCACGAGGTCGACATGCGTTACTCCGACGCTCTGACGGTGGCGGACCGTATGCTAACCCTCAAGCACGGGATCAAGACCATCGCCCGCAAGCATGGTCTGCACGCCACATTCATGGCCAAGCCGCTCTTCGGTCAGAACGGCTCAGGGATGCATGTGCACCAGTCCCTGATGGACAAGGATGGCAACAACGCCTTCTACGACCCTGATGGCGACTTCAGGCTGAGCAAGGCCTGTCTCCACTACATCGGAGGTACACTGAAGTACATCCGGGAGATGGTGAGCGTGACCAACTCCACCGTGAACTCGTTCAAGAGATTGGTCCCCGGATACGAGGCTCCTTGCTACGTTGCATGGGCCAACCGCAACCGCTCATCCCTGATACGCGTCCCCGACGCCAGGGGGATGGCGACTCGTATAGAGCTCCGTTGTCCCGATGCTACAGGCAACCCCTATCTGATGTTCGCCGTGATGCTGGCTGCAGGCCTGAAGGGCATGGAGGAGGCTGTGGAGCCCCCCAAGCCCATGGAGAGGAACATCTTCGCCATGGATGCCAAGCAGAGGGCCGAATGCAACATCGAGAGCCTTCCTGGAGACCTTGAGCAGGCGATCTCCGCCACAGCCAAGAGCGACTTCATGAAGGAGGTGCTCGGAGACCACATCTACGAAAACTATGTGCACATAAAGTACGAGGAGTGGGACCAGTACCGGACATTCGTCACGGACTGGGAGATAAACAAGTACATGCACCTGTATTGAGAATCAACTCCGTTCCCAAACCCCTTAACCATTTTTTCCCGTACTTAAAAAGCTTAATTAATGGTCATCCTCTATCAGGGACCGCTATGATGCCGGGAATGGGTAAGATGAACCCTCGTCAGATGAAACAGGCGATGAGGAAGATGGGCATCCGGACCGATGAGGTCGCGGACGTGGAGGAGGTAATAATCAGGACCTCCGACCGGGAGATTGTGATCGAGTCCCCCCAGGTGAGCATTATGGAGGTCCAAGGCCAGAAGACCTTCCAGATCATGGGCGAGTCCTACGAGCGCTCCCGAGGGGAATCCGTTTCCGAAGAGCCAGTGGATGAGGATGACATAGAGTTGGTGATGTCCCAGACCGGATGCGCCCGTGATGTCGCCATAAAGGCCTTGAAAAATAGCGGCGGTCAGCCCGCCGAGGCCATAATCAGCATCATGTCAGGAGGGCTCTGAGATGTGTCTTGCGGTTCCAGGCAAGGTGGTCTCCATATCTGACGATCAGGCGGAGATAGATTTCGGGGGTGTGCTGCGCAAGGCTGACGTGTCCATGGTGGAGGCGGAGGTCGGCGATTGGGTACTGATCCATGCGGGTTTCGCCATCGAGAAGCTCGATGAGGAGGAGGCTCAAAGGACCCTTGAACTTTGGAAGGAGGTCCTCGAGCATGAGGGGACGTCCTACCGCTGAACCGAAGGGATTAAATATCCCCTTGTGATGACCTGTTTTGGTATGACGGCCATAGCGGCGGGGTCACACCCGGTCCCATTCCGAACCCGGTAGTTAAGCCCGCCCGCGTCCCTG
>SKGM01000063.1 GCA_007117455.1 Candidatus Methanomethylophilaceae archaeon | reverse complement strand
GGTTACATGTCATATGACCGCCGGACTCTTGAGAGGTCATTCTCTGACCGGATGGAAGAGCACCCATACGGCCCCATGTGGTTAGGCCCGCTCCATGACCGGGACCTTCTGCAGACCATGGATGTCGATGATGGTCTCGCCGAGCCCCGCCGGTGCGAGAAGATGCTCAATTTATGGAGGGAGGAGTTGGACACCCCGGTTTCCTATGAGGTCTCGGAGTTGTCCTCCTATCTGAAGATCTCCCCGCCACGTATGGAGAGATTGTTGGAGTCGCTGCGGTCACTCGGTGACGCCAGCAGGAGTCACGTTTCGCCCACCGCATTCCGGACCGATCTGGAACTGGAGCAGGTCTTGGAGGCTTATCGTGATGCGTCCTCATTGACAACCTTTAATACCGTTGAATGAATGCCAATGTCCGAGCATGAAAACTCTCGCTATCATAGGTGCCCAGTGGGGTGATGAGGGCAAAGGGAAAATCACCGATTACCTAGCCAGGGATGCCGACACCATAGTCCGCTTCCAGGGAGGGAACAACGCCGGCCATACCATTCAGATCGGCGATGAGGTCTTCAAGCTGCACCTCCTCCCCTCCGGCATACTGCGCGAGGGTAAGACAGCGGTCATCGGCAACGGCGTGGTGATCGATGTCGAAGGATTGCTGGAGGAGATGGCCATCGTCGAGGCCTCAGGAAGGAGCCTCGAAGGTCTGCGCATATCCGACAGGGCCCACATAATTCTTAATTACCATCGGAAGCTCGACGGGGCGGAGGAGAGGTACAGAGGGGACAAGAGCGTCGGTACGACCAAGAGGGGCATCGGACCTTGCTACCAGGACAAGGTCGCACGTAGCGGCTTCCGGGCCTGTGACATGCTCGAGGAGGACACCTTGAAGGAGAAGGCTCCAGCCGTCCTCCGGATGAAGAAGGAGCTCTTGGAGCTCATGGGAGACTCCTGCGAGTGCACCGAGGATATGCTGACAGAACGCCTCTTGGGATGGGGTGACGCCTTGGGGAGATACATCTGTGACTCCTCCGTACTGGTCAACGAATCCATCGATAAGGGTGAGAAGGTCCTGTTCGAGGGCGCCCAGGGCATCATGCTGGACATCGACCATGGGACATATCCTTTCGTCACGTCGTCCAACACCATCGGCGGGGCCATATGCACCGGCGCCGGCGTGGGGCCGAACCGGATCGGCAGGGTCCTAGGCTGTCTGAAGGCCTACAGCACCCGTGTCGGCGAAGGCCCTATGCCCACCGAGCTCTGCGACGACCTCGGTCAATACATCATGAAGAAGGGCGGTGAGTTCGGGACCACCACCGGACGCGGCAGACGCTGTGGCTGGTTGGACCTGGTCATCGCCAAGCACGCCGTCAGGATCGGCGGCATCACATCTTTCGCGATCACCAAGCTGGATGTGCTCAACGACATGGAGACCATCAAGGTCTGTACCCATTATGAGGTGGACGGTGAGCACATCGATTACTTCCCTGCATCACTCAGCAAACTGGCCCGCCTGAAGCCGGTCTACGTGGAGCTTCCGGGATGGGAGGACTGGGGAGACCGCTCCGAGGAACTCGCTGCCGAGGGATACGACGCCCTGCCCCAGGAGCTCAGGGATTATGTGGCCTTCGTGGAGAGGGAGACCGGGGTACCTGCGGATATGATCTCCATCGGTAAGCGGAGGTCGGAGACCATCGACCGCCGTGGAGACTGGTGGTCTTAATCCAGAGTCGCCCTGCGGAACAAGTCCTCTTTACCCAGGGGCATGGTGGCATCATAACCTACCTTGTAGGTGGTCCCGCTCGAGCTGGGATCAAGGGATGAGCCAGCGGAGTCCGGCACCACCAGCATCCTGTTGCCCTGGAAACGGGTCGCCATGGCCCATTCCACCATGCGGTCATCGAATACATCGATATCCGAATCGACGATGATCACCTGTTTCATGGAAGGGTGTCCGCTGAACGCGGCCATTATGGCGTTGACCCCGTCCCCTTCCTTGTTCTTGCTTATCGAAACCACCCCGTTCAACCAACAGCAGCCGCCTTCGGTGAGCCTCACCGCATGGGTGCGGGGTACGGTCTGACGCACGGTGCGGAATATGACCGGTTCACGGGGCATGCCCATCAGCAGGAAGTGCTCGTTACCACCGGGCTGCAGAAGATGGAAAACCGGGTCGTCCACATGCAGCATCTTGTCTATGATTATCAGTGGCTGTTTTCGGACGTGGTCGTAGGTACCGGTGATGTCCACGAAAGGCCCTTCATCGACCTCCTCCAGGGTGAGTCTCCCTTCCAGTACGTAATCGCAGTTCGCCGGGACCATCAGGCCGTTCGGCCCTTCTGCCACCCGCATGGGCTCACCGATGGTGGAGAGTCGGAGTGCCGATGCCACCTCCAACTCGTCGACCTCATAGTCCAGGGATGCTGCTGCGGCCAATAGGGCACATGGGCAAAGACCGACGCATATCGATATGCGCAGCTCCTCACCAGCCTCCTTTGCCGCCTGGTGCATGGTGAACAGATGCCGAGGCACCAGCCTCACCGCCATGCAATCCTTGCCCATCACCATCATCCTATGGAAGGAGATGTTTCTCTTCCCGCCGTACTCGGCTACGATAACACCGGCGGTGATGTAGCGGCCTCCATCCTCGGGGAAGTAACGGGGTATAGGTAAACGGGTGAGGTCCACATCCTCGACCACATTCGCCATCCATTCTCCCTGATCTGCCACCTCGAATGGTCTCGGGTCGCTCATGGCAGACATCAGATGCTGCATGAGGTCGTCACGTCCGATGCCCATGTAACGGGCCATCTTGTCCCGGGTGGAGAAGAGGTTGCCCACCGCCTTTCCGCCGTTCAGGTCCTCGAACATGAATGTACGGTCCTGGTCCTCGAGGAGCACTGAACTGACCTCGCAGGTGTCCGGATCGATACTGCGATCGATGGTGGAGAAATCCTCTTTCATGCGGTTAAGGAAGGCCCTGATTGCCATGGCTGATAATCCGCTTCCCATCTATAATATTGATGGCGGTCCTCAAGCAATGCTATTATACAGAAGTGTTCTTCACTCTCCACGATGCTCGGAGAGGATGTCGAGAGGACGGTAAGGAAGTTCGCTTTGCAGAACGCCATATTCTACAAGGGCCAGGCCAACCCCAAAGCGGTGGTGGGTAAGGTCATGGGCGAGTGTCCGGACCTCAGACCCCTCTCCAAGGAGCTTATACCCCTGATCAATGACATCGTATCGGATGTCAACTCCCTCTCATTCGAGAGACAGACCGAGCTCCTGCAGGAGATGGACTCGACGATGATGGTCCGGGAGAAGAAGGAGAGGAGGACCGAACTGCCCGACCTAGAAGGATGTTCCGAGGTCACGAAGGTCGTTATGAGGATAGCGCCCGGCCCATCAGGTCCGCTGCATCTAGGCCATTCCCGGGTGGCCGTGCTGAATGACGAGTACGTCAAACGGTACGATGGCAGATTGGTCAATCGTTTCGAGGACACCAATCCGGAGAAGGTCGACCCTGAAGCCTACGATATGATCAAGGAGGACCTGGCATGGTTGGGGGTGGAAGTGCACGAGACGGTCTTCCAGAGCGACCGTTTCCCACGTTACTACGACGTGATGCGCTCACTGACCGGCATGGGTCACGGATATGTCTGCATCTGTGACAGCGAGGACTGGCGTGCATCCAAGGTCTCCTGCAAGGCATGTCCCTGCAGAGACCTGCCGATAGATGAGCAGCTGGACAGGTTGGATCGCTTCCTATCCTCCGGATACGCCGCTGGCGAGGCCGCTGCGGTCATCAAGACCGCCATCGACCATCCCAACCCTGCGGTGAGGGACTTCATCGCCCTACGCCAGGTCGACCACCCTCACCCCAGGACCGGGGACCGATACAACATCTATCCCATGATGAACCTCTCGGTCGCCGTCGACGACCATGACCTGGGCATGACCCATGTACTGCGCGGCAAGGACCATCTGAACAACACCCATCGCCAGGAGTACATCTACGGATACATGTCATGGAACAAACCCCGATTCTTCCATTACGGATTGGTATCCATACCGGACACCATACTCAAGACCTCCATGATAGGTAACGGCATTAAGGACGGCACCTACCGAGGATGGGACGACGTCCGTGTGGGTACATTGGCTGCCTTGAGGCGGAGGGGGATCGAACCGGATGCCATACGAAAATTCTGGTCCGAGGTGGGCATGAAGCAGGTCGATGTGCAGGTATCATGGGACAACCTGTTCGCCATGAACCGCGACATCATCGACCCGAAGGCTAAACGGTTCTTCTTCGTACCTGACCCGGTGGAGCTGCGCGTGAGGTTCGAGGGAGAGGCGGAATCCAGCTGCCCGGTCCACCCTGACAGCCCGGAACTGGGGCAGAGGACGCATTGCTTCCTCAACGATTTCCTGGTCCACATCTGCTCCGATGACATGGAGGAGCTCCGCGACCGGGGCATGATCAGGCTCAAGGGTTTCTGCAACATCGCCCATGGGGAGGAGCTGCGCCATGCCGGTGACGACATGGAGGTCACCCGTCAAGGGGTCAAGGTCGTGCAGTGGGCGCCTCCCGGATCGGTCGAGGCCGAGGTCCTGATGCCGGACGGTGAGACGGTGAGCGGCCTGGTGGAGCCCATATCCGCCCAGGTGGACGATATGGTCCAGTTCGAGCGCTTCGGCTTCGTGCGCATCGAGTCCCTAAAGCCCAAGGTCCGGGCGGTCTTCGCCCATCGTTAGACGATTGTAAGGAGCAGGTTGACCAGCCCTCCCACGGCCACGGCGACGATGATCGACGCCGTACCCACGGCCACAGCGTTCTTCAGACCCAGCTCCTTCACCAGGACCGCCCATGTGGCCAGGCACGGCATGTATATGGCCATCACCACACCGAAGACGATGAACTGTTCCGGGGTCATGAACAGAGCCAGGTCGGAAACCGCTGCGGCCCCGAACAGGGTCATCAGCATGCCGACGGCGAGCTCCTTGCGGAGGATGCCGAACAGGAAGGCGATGATGGTTATCGCCGGAAGCCCTAGGATGCCGACGGTCAGGAAGCTCATGGGGTCGACGATGAAATCCAAAGCATCGTAGGACAGGAGTATCTCCACGATTATGCTGCCCACCAACAGGAAGGGGAATGCTATCACGAAGAAGTCCTTGCTCCGGCTGTAGGTCTTGTAACCCACGTTGCGGGCGGTCGGCCTTCTCAGCTCCGGTATCTCCATCGCCAGGCAGGTAGGCTCCTTACGGAGCCATTTGTCCATCACGAATCCCAGCAGGAGCAGGAGTCCCAACAGCAGTATGAATATCCCTGCCGCCGCCCCGATGCCGACGAAGCGCGACACCAGCCCGATTATGATGGCCATCTGGGCTCCGCAGGGGACCGCCATGACGATGAGTGTGGAGAGTATCAACCTCTCCCTCTTGGAACCAGCGGTGCGGGTGGCGAGTATGGCGGGCACGGAGCATCCGATACCCACCAGCATGGGGATCACCGCCCTCCCGTGCAGACCCACCTTATGCATCGCACCGTCCAGCAGAGCCACCGCACGGGGCATGTAACCAGAGTCCTCTAGGAGGGCCAGGATTATGTACCAGACCATGACGAATGGGACTATGAGGACGATTATCGCTTCGAAACCCAAGGTGACCCCGGAGCCTATCGCAGCCCCCAGGTCTCCGGCCAGGGATTCGCCCAGGTCAATGAGCACATCCCCGACCACAAGGTCGAAGAGTTCCTCCAGTTCCTCCTCGAGCATCTCGCCCACGATCACGATGGCGAGGAAGATGAATGACAGCACGCCCATGAGGATGGGGATGCCGGTCAGAGGCCGCATGGTGAGGTCGGAGATGCGCTCCACCAAAGGTAACGGGCCCTTGCGGGGCGTGAGCACCTCCTTGCGTATCCTGCCCGCCTCACCGTAGCGGTCCCTGGTGATGTGTATGTTAATGGACTCCCCATGCTGGGCACGGAACTCCTTCGAAGCCAGATAGGACTGGTGGTTGACCTCCTCACCATACAGGGAGGAGATGTACTCATTGCCCTCCAGGAGCTTCAGGGCGGCACCGCGTTTCGGGTACCTGCCATCAGGCATGATGGCTGAGATGTCCCGGATATAGTCTTCGATGTGTGAATCATAGCTGACCTTGAAATCGGATACGACAGCCTCACCATCCACTATGGACTGGACTAGTTCATCCACTCCTTCACCGGTTAGGGCGGTGACAGGGTGTATCGGCACTCCCAGGATGGATCGCAGACGGTCGACATCGAACTCGTGCCTCTTCATCGCCAGGTCCATCTGGTTGAGGGCCACGATGACCTTATGTCCGAGCTCCATCACCTGGAATGCCAGGACCAGGCTGCTCTCCAGACGGGTGGCGTCGACGACCACCACCACGGCATCGAAATCGTTCTCCGCCAACATCTTCAAGGCGACGGTCTCATCCTCGCTCTCCCCGGACAGGGAGTATGCTCCCGGAAGGTCGTGCACGTTGACCTTGATGTCGGAACGGACGAAGCCCGCCTCCTTGAACTCCACGGTCGTGCCCGGGTAGTTGGAGACCATCACCCCCACGCCGGTCAGCTTGGTGAACAATGTGGACTTCCCGACGTTGGGATTACCTACCAGGCCCAGTTCCATGGTGCGGCGGGGTATGGTCATTCCTCCTTGTCCACCATGACCAGTGAGGTGTATTCCCGATCCAATGCCACCAGGCTGTCCTCCATCCTGATGACCATAGGGCCCTTCATGGGCATACCGCCCTCCAGTTTGACCATGCGACCAGGGACGAGGCCCATCGCGATGAGCTTACGGACCTTCTCCGGACTGTCGCAAATAAGATGGGAGACACGGGCCGTCTCGCCCTCCTTGAGTTCGGATAACCTCTGACCTCCCAGCTTCCGGTTGTCACAGAGGTCTTCACAGAGGTCGTCGCATCCGCACTCGTCGTCGGGGGAGCCGATTATGCGGCAGAGTTTCCTGGCCGCCTCGTCCGAGAAGTTGTGCTCGATGCTGCAGGCACTGGAATGGGCAGCGTCGACATCGGCCTCCAGCACCTCGACGAAGAATTTCTCCACCAGGCGGTGTTTGCGATGCATACGGTGGGCGTGGCGGTACCCTTTGGGAGTCAGGTTCGCACCCCGGTACCGCTCGTACTCCACCAGACCATCCTCGGAGAGCCTTTTGACCATCTCGGTGACACTGGCAGGGCTCACATCCAAAGCCTCGGCCACATCGGTGGTCTTGGCCGGTCCGCCCTCCTTGTTTAGCCTGTAGATCGCAAGGAGGTAGTCCTCCCTGTTAGCGCTGACCATGTCTGGGCGAATAACTTATGATTATATACACTTTGGTGGGGCTAAAAATCCCGGAACGGGACCAGGTCGCAGCATCCACACTCGAAGCACATGGTGCTGAATGTGCGGCTGTCAAGTCCGTTCTCCTCCAGTATGGCCTTCTGGACCTTGGCCAGGCGGATCAATCTTTCCGATCCCACCTCAGGCAATGGACCGAGTACCTCCTCCAAGGCGGTGCGGTTGATGTCGTTGACCTTCAAGGGCCTTATCCCCGCGGCGCAACCCAAGGAGGCCAAGCGCCGGATCCCCTCCGCGACCTGCTCATCGGTCTCACCCAGACCGATGATTATGTTCG
>SKGM01000020.1 GCA_007117455.1 Candidatus Methanomethylophilaceae archaeon | reverse complement strand
CGGTGTAACCGAGCTCATGCGCCCTCTCCACACTGAGGCCTATCTCCCGGGGACGGAAGTGGGTTATCGGCAGGTCGGTCATGTCGTAACGGGTCGTGCCGTCCTTGAACACGAACACCTCATGCTTAGCCCGTAGGATTCCCTTCTCCAAAGGTTCAGGGACCTTCTCCTTGGAGGTCATCCCCTGGACCCCTTTCACCTCCGGGGCGTTGCTTATCCCAAGGGCCTGAAGAGCCCTCGCGTAATCCTGATCCAGTTCCACGTTGACCTTCGCCCGCCTATCGAAAGCCCGTGCCTCATTCTCCACCGAGGTCCTGGAACCGCATTGCGGACAGGTTATCATGTAGGTAGTGCGTTCACATCCCTGGCAACGTCGGATACCCAGGTCGACCTTGATACCTTTGGTCTCGCCGTTGCCGGGCCTGTGCTCCTTCATCTTCGTCAGTGCGGCGCTCATAAGGCGTTGCGAACCACCCTCCATCCCGATCGGGAACAGGGAGTGGACGGGAGGGTTCATCCTCCTCTCCTTGGCCTTCTCCGGCCTGGCCATCCGGGATCCGATCCGGGTGACCGCCCGGGGCAGGACCTTGACGCCCATAGCCTTGGATACCGCCTCAGATGAATCCTCACCCTCGAGCTCGGTGACAGCTGTCAAGCCTCCCTCCTTCCTAGCGAGGCCCAATCCATGGATTAGAGGTGACGCATATCTATCCAGCCTGATCCTTCCATCGACCTTCCGATGCAGGGCCCCTAGTCCCTCCAGGGTCCTCTTGACCGATGACTCATCGGGCATGGTGAGGCTCTCCCCCTCCCATGTGGCGTTGGCCAAGATATGCTGACGCAGGGACACCAGTTCCTCGACGGTCATGTCGGACCAGAATAGATTGTGCCGAGGGTGCAAAGGGACTCCTTTCTCCCGGCTCATCCTCAGGGCTTCCTCGAAGTCCGGACGCTCCCAACCTTCCGGGAGTTCCCCGTACGCATGTCTCAGTTCCTCCCGGTGCCACTCCAGGCAGTATCCGACAGGGACCAATGGATGGTTGTTCTCAGAGAACTCCCCGAAAGGGATGAGCATCTCACCGATGTCGACCAGTTCGGCGATCCTGTCTTTTACCTCCCGTACCTCGGCCACGGTGTCGCATTGGATCAGGTCACCGTTCTTCAGCAACACTATCGGACCCTCTATGGAGTCGCATGGCGTCACCGCCCCGGCCTTGCCTGGCCTCTCGATCTTGATTTGAGTGCCGATGGCCGGGAACTCGTCCAGAGCGTACATCGACGCGGGACTGATGGCTATTGCCGCCAGGCCGCATGTCCTCCCTCTGCCGTAACGCAGACGGAATCCGCCCGGGCGGGAGGGATGTCCGAATATCGGCCTTCCAGCCACGATATCCTTCAGGTATTTCGTTGCCGGTCTGACCTTTGATGCCTGATCGTCACCATCGCTGGAACCTGAGGGGGCCAATAGGCCGTCTATGAAATCCCATCCGCCGATCTGGAGAGCATTGACGTGCTTTTGGATCTTGGCTGCTTTCTGACACAGCCCCTCGGCGATGACCAGACAGGCACCGCCCCGCACACGGTTGGTCTCGATCCTCGGCAGGTCCCGGTAACCGGATATCTCCGCCTCCTCCGTACCCTCGCCATCGATGCAGACCGGGCAGTTGCCCACGATGAGCTCTATCTCGGTGGGACTGGGACTGTACTGGAGATGTTGGCATGACTTGTAGAGGGGTATCTCCTCATGGAAACGGGATATCTCCGACTGTGTCGGACGATACTCCCCGATGTTCAATTCACGGCGTACGACGTCGCCGATGAGCACACTCATGGCCTGCCCCGTACCACCGGCGGCGCGTATGGGGCCTGCGAACACCAGTGCGAGGTACTCGGACCCATCGGAGTTCCTTCCTATCTTGACCGATGCTATGCCCTCCAAGGGGGCGACCAGTATACCTTCGGTAAGGACCGCCAGACCCACACGGACCGCTCGGTCTATCGCTTCCTCACGGGTCTTGGCGGGACGTGTAGCGATCTCCTTGGCGATGAGCAATGAAACAACCTCACGGTTGCCGTGCTCCAGACTGAGTTCGCGGATCCTTTCCGCGACCCCTTCCACATTCCAATCGGCCAGAAGCTTCTCCACTCGGGATGCGAGATCCTCAGCCTGAGGGATCTCTATCCTGACCTCAGGGTCCTTGCCCCGGCTCCTTGCCTTACGGGCTATGTTGTAGCATCTCTCGGTTCTCGCGGCGAGGTCCTGGAAATAGCGCTCCATCCCCTCGCTGCAGGCGACGCGCCTCATAGGCCTTGCTCTGCCTCCTTGCTCTCCGCAACCTTGACCAGCTCATCGATGAGCACTGAGCGCAGCTCATCCATACCGGTGCCGTCCATGGCTGACACCCGCAAGGGGAACTCCCCCGCGGGCGAGATGTCCGCCTTGGACTCTATGGTGATCAGCGGTACACCAGGGAAACCGTTCCGAATCGAATCCAGTAAGGCCATCTGTTTGTCGACCGAGTAACCGCAGGTCTCGGAACGGTCTACCAGGAATACCATGACGTCGGTCAGATACTGAAGCGCCAGGACCGCTTGCCTCTCGATGGCGTTCCTCTCCTCCAAACGACGGTCCAACAGTCCAGGCGTGTCGATTATCTGGAATTTCCTCCACCGGTGCTCCATGTGCCCCACGACTATGCCCTTGGTGGTGAACGGGTAGGGGGCTATCTCCGGCGTGGCGTTGCTCAGGGCGGTTATCAGTTGGCTCTTGCCGACATTGGGGAATCCGGCTATCACCGCGGTGGGCATGCCTGGATCGACGGAGGGAAGCTTACGCATCGCATTCCTCGCCTTGTTGACATTCTCCAGGTCGTCACCTATCTGCCTGATGACCGAGGATAACCTGCCATAGAACCCCCGACGCAGGGACTCCACCCTCTCGATGTCCTGGGCACGTCTGATCATGGCCAGGTATCCATTCTTCAGCCTCTCGGTGCGATAGGCGGCCCACGACAGGGCGCCCAAGGAATGCTTCAATGAGTCCAGGCCGACCACCAGGTCGACCAACTGGGGGAAGAAGTCCTCGGTCTTCTCCAGTTTGGGGAAGGCTCTGAGGTAACTGTCCAGGGTGCTTATCACGATGTCCCCTGAGGCCGTTATCTTCGCCAGGGCGGTCTTCTTCTTGGTGTCCAAGGCGCTGTTGCCGTCCTTGCGTATCTTGGAGGCGCGGTGGAAGGCCTTGTCCATCAACTCCTGCGCCGTAAGGACAGTGGGTATCCTCCGCTGCTGGTCAAGCATATTATGCGATAATGCGTTCTCCCTTTAAACCTATCATCGAGCAGGTGGAGCGCACAATGACCGGTAACGATGAACGCAACCCTTCACTGACCGTCGATGGCATAGTCGTGGTGGATGGGAGGATACTTCTGATCGAGAGGGGCAGGGCCCCCTATGCGGGCCGATACGCCTTGCCCGGAGGGTTCGTGGATTACGGGGAGACCGTCGAGGATGCGGTGAGGAGGGAGATTGAGGAGGAGACCGGACTGAAGGCTGAGATTGTCCGTTTGATGGGCGTCTACTCCGACCCTCGGAGGGACCCACGGGGACACACGGTCAGTGTGGTGTTCATCATGGATCTCAAGGGTGGTTTTCTCAACGCTGGGGATGATGCCGCTGATGCCGTCTGGTTCCCACTTGAAAACCTTCCGCCTCTGGCTTTTGACCATGAGGATATCGTCTCCGACTATCTCATGGGCCATCGGGATGACACCGGACAATGATGGTTGCGGTCTTTTACCCAGTTCAACTGGATGGATGTCAGGGATATCGGAGGTTCAACGGACTATCTTGAAACCGACAATACCGCCCTCAGCATCGGACCAGGACTCCTGCACCTCATCGACACGTATGGGCGGAGGGGACGACTTCAAATCCCCGACCAAAGCCTGGAGGGAACCCTCATCCCCTTCAACGATCATCTCCACCGTCCCATCGGTCAGGTTCCTCACCCTTCCGCAAAGACCCCGATCCGATGCCAGGTTCCCCACATGCCTGCGGAAGTTGACACCTTGGACCCTGCCCCGGAACAAGGCATGCAGTCTTTTCATGCTTGTCATCACCGGTGAACAAGATATCTAATCCTTGTGATTTCGTCTCATGTCGAGAATGGTTAACGACAATCATTAATAATCATGACACCGCGATGTATACCCGATGGTGAACAGTGTTGAAGGTATTCCTATCCACACCGCCGGGCAGGACATCGGAGAAATGGCCCCCTCTTGGTCTGCTATACCTCTCAGCCTGCATAAGACGTGACCGTCCCGATGATGAGGTCCATGTGGTGGACGCCTTCTGTCGGGACATGTCCACCGAATCCCTTTTGGAGATGCTGCGATCGCTCTCACCGGACATAATAGGACTCAACTGTTCGACCCACACGTTCAGGGAGACCATCGATGCCATGGAAAGGATATCCCTAGCATTGCCTGATGCTATCCTTATCCTCGGCGGCTACCATGCCACGTTCACCGCCGAGCGGATCCTGCGCAACTACCCTTTCATAGATTACATCATCAAGGGGGAGGCGGAGCATGCCATCGTCCAGCTTTTGGATTGCATCGATGGCGGAGGTGACCCCTACCAGGTGGACGGTATCAGCTTCGTGAAGGATGATGTGTACCTGGAGAGGCCGCTGACCATAATCAAGGACCTCGACTCCCTGCCCATGGTGGACCGCTCTGAGCTCGGTGACCTTGAGTACGGCTACCGACACCAAGGCATCCCGCTGACCTTCGGCAGGTTCACCACCGTCATCAGTTCCCGCGGCTGCCCCTATGATTGCAGCTTCTGCTCCTGCTCCTTATTTTCGCAGAGGAGATGGAGGGCCCGAAGCCCGGAGAATGTGGTCAGGGAGTTGGAGTCCCTCTATCGGGATGGTTACCGTACCGTGGTGTTGGTGGATGACAACTTCACTCAGGACCGCGAACGTGCCATCCGCATATGCGACCTGATCGTTGGAAAGGGGATCCGTATGAGCATCTATTGCGAGGGGCGCGTCAACAAGGCCGACCCCGAGCTGATGCGGATGATGAAGAGGGCGGGATTCGAGGTCATATTCTTCGGTACCGAGAGCGCCAGCCCCCATGTCCTGGATTACTACAACAAGAAGGTGCGTACTGAACAGATAGTGGAGGCGGTCAATAACGCCAAGGATGCGGGCATGATGGTCATAACCTCTTTCATAATGGGAGCTCCGGTGGAGACCGAGGAGGACCTGGAGAGG
Organism: Candidatus Methanomethylophilaceae archaeon; assembly: GCA_007117455.1. GTDB lineage: Archaea > Thermoplasmatota > Thermoplasmata > Methanomassiliicoccales > Methanomethylophilaceae > PWHV01. The sequence continues at coordinate 2,432 of SKGM01000020.1, read as the reverse complement.
ACCGTGTCATTCATCAGACAGCTCAGACCCCATGCGGTGGAGATTAACGTCCTGGACTATGTGGTGGGCACGCGTATCTGGACTGAGAGGGAGTCATCAGGTGAGGTCGGTCCTGAAGACTGGAAGACCAATCACCGGGCCCACGAGTACCAGGATGGCCTTTCCCAGGCTGTGCTACAGTCATTCGTCGATAAGGGATACGATGCTTACATCGGATCCTGGAGGTGCATGGACGGGTACAGGGAGTTCCTGAGACTTCTAGTCAAGAACCGCACCGCAAGAAGACTGGTTTCCCGCAACATACTGAATCGCGAGGTATGGGGGATGGTCAGCCAGAAGAAGAAGGTGAACTGATACCTGGAGACCTCCAAGAGTGGAACGAGGCTGCTTAACGGCCGATGATGCCTATCTCAAACCTACGTCAAGATTTTTTATGATGGAGGGAATGCAATACATTGATGCGGAGACCATATGGACTCCCTATGATTCTCACTCTTCACAGCTCAATCAGGAGGCGGCCATAGGCGATGGAGTACTGCCACAGCCAATATGTTCGCCACAGCGATGGCGAGCATCAGGAGGTGGGCCTCCGACTCCGGAGGGGCATCCAACACTATGATGCTGAGGAAGGCCACGGTGTTCATAACGCCGTGCGCCACCGTGGCCCATAGCGCATTCCCGGAATGCGCCCGGAACCAGTTGAAGAAGAACCTCAGAGCGATGAAATAGATGACCAATATGGCAAGAATCTCGAATCTGATCGGGACCAATCCCACGAACTGGTCCGTCCATAGATAGAATGGGAGATGCCAGACCAACCATAGTATGGCTATCGTCATCGTCTTCATCACGTAGGAGGCGGAGATCTTATCATACAACCAACCGGCCCAGGTTATCTCCTCCATGAATGATTGTATCGTGGCGATGACGAATATCAGCGGCATGACCACCAATGCCTGGGCTAAGAGGAGGGTGTCAATGGGCGTCTCGGATATCAGGCTACTGGTGGAGAGGACCACGATAGCGAAAAGCAGTATGTACACCTGCAGTATCCTGGTATAGAGCCTCCGGTCCCCAAGGTCCTTTTTCACGCCGATGTCATCTAGGCCTTCACCCCTCAACCTGAGGAAGACCAAAGGAAGCACCAGGGTGCTCGTCAGGAAGAATAATGCTGTGGCCTCCTCACCTATGGTCTGATGTATCGCATAACCGCCGATCCATACCCATGCAAGAAGGAGGGCCGCGAAGGGCATCACGTCTTTGCTAAAACTCAGCCTTCCATCCTTGAATATGCCGAACCTTTCCATTATATCCCCTGATCACCCTGATGACGAAGTTTATCGGAGTTTATCGATAATCTTCAATATATTTATCAGGTCGTATTATCAATCCCATGGATATGATTTTGCCGGTCCCATGATATCTGAATTTCTCATGGATTGTAGAAAAGTGCCTATGGTTGGATCGTCATAACACGATAAGGTGGGTATCAAGCGTCGGGCCATCTCACCATGCAGTACTGTTTGATCTGAATCCCTTCCGCCTCGACCACCTCGACGGTCTGGAAACCGAAGTGTGAATATATTGATTCCACACGTTCATCGTGGGTCTCAAGGGCAACGGGCATTCCACGGGACCCATACTCCTCCAGGATGGGGGATATGAGCCTTCGGAATGCTCCGCTTCCCCTCAGGGATTGGTCCAATGCGACCACCTTGATGTAGTAATAATCAGTCTTGAGGTGACGCTTGGGCCATTTGAAATCCATCACTTTCGAGTAGGTCTTGAAATTCCTTATCAGGGTCTTCCGATGCTCCTTGGGGATCCGCCTGACCATCCTCAGGTTCGTCCTGAGTTTATGGATGGCCTCTTGCATCGGACGTAATTTGGCACTCTCATAGCCGAGAACCACGCCCAGAGGGTAGTCATCGAGCAGATGCATCGTACCGTTACGCAACATGCCCTGCAGGATGCTTGCGGATGATTCCAGCATTATCTCCATGGCGGACGGGATGCCATCGAACACAGCCTTGTTCAGAGGATAATCCATGAAACTCTCCGCCATGACCCTGGCGGCGACCTCGATCACATCTTTTTCGGGGTTGTTCGTTCTCATCTATGAACCTATTCTCCTGAAGTATAGCTAGGTTATCTATTTACTGGCGGGCGGTCGCCCTGCTCGTTTTCTCAATGGAATCCGTGAAATGGAAACCCCTCCAGGGCCTTTGATGGTTCCCTATCGACGCCACGGCATGCATCCGATGATGCGTACACGTCGGATTCAGAAAGTGATTGTCGCACCGATTATCTAGGGACCAAGAATCTTGGGGCTGAGGATCATTGGAGGCTGTTGAACAATCTCATTGGAGCTTCAGCTCCCGGATAATATTATTGAACCTGATGACCTCCAGGCCTTTCTCCTTGGTGATGCT
>SKGM01000040.1 GCA_007117455.1 Candidatus Methanomethylophilaceae archaeon | reverse complement strand
CCCCATACGGCGTAGCATCGCCGCTGGCGTATGATCTAGCACACGTCCAGGTTGCGTATGAACGGTAATCATCGGAACACCCAACCTCTTCCTTGAATCAGGGTCCTATACCTCTTCCCCGAGAAACAGAATGCTTCGCGGGTGCACGGCTTTTAATCGTTAGCCAGTATCGTTGGCCCATCTTACTGGGCCACCGGCGAATCTCCCGATTATCGAGGGGGTATATAACCCTTTGCTCGAACCGGATTCATCGCCCGTCGATACCGGGCAGCGCAATCATTCAATCGCGCATTCCCCGTTACATGGCAATTCATATTTAAAGTTTACCAGACCACCGATGCACATCGCTGGCCTTTAGGCATCTAACGCTCAGGGAGTATATAATATGTTGAAGCAGGACGGGAATCTCCGCCGCAGATCGCGCAGATGAGGGTGATAGAATTTCAGTAGATCCTCCCGCAGGGGCTCGCGGTCGAGGATGCGGGAGGCGACAGCGACCTCCAAACGCCCTTCGATCTTCCAAGAGCCGGCTCCAGAGGGGTCCGTGCTCACATAGATCGGAACCCTCAACCTCTGCAGTTCGAACTCATCGCAATAATCAGCCAGGGCCTCAAGCTCAGTCCGCGGGAACGGTACCTGCCTACCATCGCGGCTGATGTAGTGAGGGTCGTCGCTGTTGAGAAGGTCGACGAGGTTCATCCTCTTCCGGGGCATGTGCTGGTTCAATGACCTGAGCATACTCTCGGGGTCGAATGTGTCCTTCACGGAGGCGCATATGAACAGGCGCTAATAACCCTTACCTAGGCTCACATAATAATATCATTATACGCGAGGCGGTTGCAAACAATGATCGAAAACCGTTCTGAGACCGTTGTTCAACAAGGGGTTAGCTTGAAGGATTTACATAAGGGTAGGCTGATATGCAACCGAAGATGACCCGAGATATACCATCTGAACTCCGGCAAGCGCTAGATTCACATCCTTGTTACAATGATAAAGCGCACAAGAATTTCGCCCGGATGCACCTCCCGGTCGCACCGGGCTGCAACATCCAATGCAATTATTGCAACCGGAAGTACGACTGCAGCAACGAGTCTAGGCCAGGAGTCACCAGTGAGGTCCTCAGCCCCGAACAGGCCCTGGCCAAGGTATCGATGGTCAAGGAAAAGATACCCGAGTTGAGCGTGGTCGCAATAGCTGGGCCAGGCGACCCTTTGGCCAATGAGGAGACCTTCGAGACCATGGCGTTGGTCAAGAAAGAGTTCCCTGACCTCACACTCTGTCTCTCAACAAACGGACTGATGCTGCCGGAGAATCTGGATAGGATCAAGGACCTGGGTATCGGATTCGTGACTGTCACCATCAACGCCGTTGACCCTGCGGTGGGGGAGCGGATATATGACTTCGTACGTTTCCAAGGGAGGAACTACAAAGGCCGTGAGGCTGCGGAGGTCCTACTGCGCCAGCAATTGGAGGGTATAAAGGGAGCTGTTGAGAGAGGCATGCTGGTCAAGGCCAACATGGTCCTGATACCGGACATCAACGGGGACCATATCCCGGAGGCTGTCAAGGTACTCAAGGAACTCGGAGTCTACATCATCAACATACTACCACTGATACCTGTGGAGGGGACGGCGTTCTCTGACCAGAGGGCCCCCACCGCCAAGGAGCGCAAAGAACTCCAAGACCGATGTTCCGATGGGGTGAGGATGATGCGCCATTGCAAACAGTGCCGAGCTGATGCCATAGGTCTGCTGGGACAGGACCGTCAGGATGAGTTCGCCAAGGCCGCCTGCGGATCCTCCTGCGGTCCAGGGGAGGCGATGCAGGTCAGTGGTCCGAGCGTCTGCAGGAGCATCGCCTTGGCGAGCAGTGACGGCCTCAATGTCGATGGTGGGCTGGGGAACAGCCCCTCCTTCCTGATATTCGACGTCAAGGATGGCGCCCCGGTGGAGGCGGGCCGGACCGAGGTGAACCTGGACATGGACGCCCCTCTGGTAGGAGAGGCCCATCGCCGCCGCTTGAAACTGGTAGTCGACCAACTCTCGCAACATTCCATCGTCATCGTCACCGGCGCCGGCGATCTTGCAAGGTCAATGATCGAGGCTAAGGGTGTCCGGCTTATGATATTCCGCGGGACGGTTCAAGAAGCCTTGAAGGCCGCCTTGGAAGGGTTCGATAGAGATGACTGAGCGCTGTTCTGACCGAGTGGCAACCGCCCTGAAGGACAGGGGCGTGAGGCGGGTCTATGGTATTCCAGGCGGGGAGACCGTGCATATGGTGGACTCCCTGGAATCACACGGATTGGAAATGGTGATAACCAGACATGAGAACTCCGCCGCCTTCATGGGACTGGTCGGTGCGCGGTACGACCGTCACATCGGAGTATGCCTCACCACCATCGGACCGGGGGCGGCGAACGTGGTCATGGGTGCAGCCACCGCAACCTTGGACTTCGCCCCACTACTGGTCATGACCGGTGAACTGCCTCTGGAGGAGAGGGGGCATCCCAGGAAACAATGTGTGGACCAGCGCAGTATGTTCGCACCGGTGACCAAAGGCAGTTTCGAGGCGGATCCCAAGGACCCGTACCGCATCTGCACAACCGCCATGGACCTCGCGGAGAGTGAGAGGCCAGGGGCGGTGCACCTATCATTGCCGGCAGATGTCATGGCCATGGACTGGAAAGGGTCCTATGCTGAAGAAGCACCATCGCATGAATCCGAAAACGTAGCTCATGACCTTGGTGCGGCCATAGAGATGATATATGCATCGAAGAGGCCGCTTGCCCTCATAGGCGCAGGAGTGATAAGAGCGGGCGCCACCGATACTGTCCGAGATTTCATCCACAGCAACCGGATACCCGCCCTTCACACCTGGCAGGGTTCCGGTGTCGTTCCCTTCGACGACTCCATGTCACTGCACACGGTAGGACTACCTTGCAATAAGATTCCAATGCAATGCATTGAGGAGGCCGACCTCATCATAACCATAGGTTACGATGAACAGGAGTTCCAACCATCGATCTGGAACCCTGATGGGGGGAAGAAGGTCCTTCACATCAGCCGCAACCCCCCTCAGACCGTACCTTCATACTCACCGTTCCCAGTCATCGGGGGGATCGCCCCGATCATGGGAAGCTTGCAGGGGATCCGGCCCCCTGGGTCCAACTGGGCCGATGCACATCGTATGGAATATGAAGAACACATATCCAGAGAGCAGCCGGGTGACGACGGCATCGACCCTGTCGCCGCCATAAAGGAGCTGAGGAAGAGGATGGGGGGCAGCGTTGTCGTCTCCGACGTCGGTGCACACATGCTATGGCTGGCTGAATACCTTCCACCTCCTAACGAGAGGAGCCTGATCATAAGCAACGGCATGATACCCATGGGGATGGGCCTTGCCGGGGCCATCGGCGTGGCCTTCACTGACCCCGGAGTGCATAGCATGACGGTGACGGGGGACGCCGGCCTCTTGATGTGCATCGCCGAACTGCAGACCGCCCTGGAGCACGACCTGCCTGTGACCTCATTGGTATGGAACGATGCCGCCCTTGGCCTCATAGACACCCGTCACTGTCTGGCCCTCGACAGGGGTCCGGCATACCGCTTGGAGAGGACGGACATGGCCCGGGTCGCCGAGTCCCTGGGAGCAAAAGGGATAGTGGTCGATAGGCTCAGCCAACTGGGCGATGCTCTGGATGAGGCCCGCCGCAGCGATCTGCCCACCGTCATCGACATGCGGGTGGACTACTCCCGGAACCGCTCCCTGCTGGTATGAGACCAGCATCATGGAAACGTTAAATACGGACCTCCCAATACTCGGGGGGATGAGTCAATCGGACTTCGACCTCGAGTTCTTCAAGGACAACGGATTCAATAGGAAAGAGTGCCCCAAATGCGGGCGCGCCTTCTGGTCACTGGGGAGCTGGGAATCATGCGGTGAGCCCCCTTGTGATGAGTACTCCTTCATCGGAGACTCCCCCATGAACAGTCCGATGGACCTGCATGAGACCAGGGAGGCATATCTGAGCTTCTTCGAGGAGAACGGTCACGGCCGGGTCTCACGCTATCCTATCGTGGCGAGGTGGAGGAACGATGTGTTCTTCACCCAGGCCTCGATCTACGATTTCCAACCATACGTCATCGACGGCACCATAGAACCGCCGGCCAATCCCCTTACCATATCCCAGACCTGCGTCCGCTTCAACGATATAGACAACGTCGGAAAGACAGGCAGGCATTTCACTTTCTTCGAAATGCTAGCGCACCACGTGTTCAACCGCAAGGACCAGGAGGAGATCTATTTCAAATCCAAGACCGCCGAGCTGTGCCACCGCTTCTTCACCGAGAGGCTGGGCACCGACCCCGCCAAGCTTCGCTACATCGAGGAGTGGTGGGAGGGTGGCGGGAACTCCGGCCCCTGCCTCGAGGTCATCCTCGATGGAGTGGAGGTAGCGACCCTGGTGTTCATGATGTACCGCGAGACCTCCAAGGGAAGGGAGCTGATGGACACCCAGGTGGTGGACACCGGCTACGGACTGGAGAGGATATGCTGGGTGTCCCAGGGGACCTCCTCCGCCTATGAGGCGGTGTTCGGCACCGTGGTGGATGAGATGAAGCAGATGGCGGGCATCGAGTACGACTCGAGGGTGATGCAGGAGTATGCCAAGGTCGCTGGGATGACCAACGCCAAGACCGCCGCTGACATCCGGAAGATCAGGGAGGAGACCGCCTCCCGCCTAGGCATGTCCTACGATGAACTCATGGCAACGGTGGGACCGTTGGAGGACGTCTATGTGATATGTGACCACTCCCGGGCCCTGGCCATAATGCTGAACGATGCGGTGGTCCCCTCGAACGTGCAGGAGGGTTACTTCGCCAGGTTGTTGGTCAGAAGAGCATTGCGCTCCATACGTAACCTGAATCTCAAAATCAGACTCTCGGACATCGTCGCCAAGCAGGTGGACCATTTCTCAGAGGTGATACCCGAATTGAGGGTCAATCGGGATGACATACTGAACCTGGTGGATGTGGAGGAGGACCGTTACCATGACACCCTCTCCAGAGGCAGACAGTTGGTGGCCAGGATCACCAAGGGCATGCAGCCTGGTGAGAGCATAGGGGCCGAGAGACTCATCGAGCTCTATGACTCCCATGGTCTCAACCCGGAGATCGTGGCCGAGTTCACCGATGTCCCTGTGGACATACCGGACGATTTCTACATCCAGGTCACGAGCAGACATGAGGCCTCGGGGACCATGGAGGAGGACGAGGAGGTCATGGAACTCCCCAAGGACCTGCCGGAGACCCATCTTCTGTACTATGAGGATGTGAAGGAGTCCGACTTCAAGGCCAAGGTCCTGAAGGTCATGGGGGAGGACCTGGTTCTAGACCGTACCGCTTTCTATCCTGAAGGCGGCGGCCAGGAATGGGACCTGGGGAGCATCAACGGTAAGGAGGTCCGTCAGGTCGTCAAGTCCGGCAGGACCGTCTTCCACAAGGTACCCGGTCACAGAGTTAAGGAAGGAGATATGGTCACAGGCGTCATAGACCTGGACCGACGCAGGCAGTTGATGAGCCACCACACGGCGGCACACGTGATCAACGGCGTGTGCCAGAAGATGTTCGGTAACCACATCTGGCAGGCCGGAGCCAACAAAGGCGTGGGCGGCGCAAGGTTGGACATAACCCATTATGAGAACTTCAGCCCCGAGCAGATATCCATCATAGAGAGGGAGGCGAACCGATCGGTGATGCTGGACACGCCGGTCATCGTGGAGACCCTCCCGAGGGATGAGGCGGAGGCGAAGTATGGCTTCCGATTGTACCAGGGCGGGGCGGTGCCGGGGAAGATGATACGTGTCGTCAGCGTCCCGGACGTAGATTCAGAGGCCTGTGGCGGGCTCCATGTGGACCGCACGGGCAAGATAGGTCCGATACGCATAGTCCGCTCCAAGAGGATCCAGGACGGCGTGGTCAGGATCGAGTACGTATCCGGTATGGCCGCGGTCAAAGCGATACAGGAGGACCGTGACACCGTTGCGGCCGTGAGCGAGGAGCTGAACGTCCCGAGGAACCAAGTCAGGGATGCAGTGGTCCGCACAAGGAACGAGATGCGCAGCCTGAGCAAAGAGCTGGATGCCGTCAGGTCCGAATTGAGCCAGAGCGCAAGCGGAGACCTCTTGTCCAAAGCCGTTGACGTGGATGGGGTCAAGGTGGTGTGCTATCAGGCCAAGGAGGGCGAGGATGTGGACCAGATATCCAAGACCCTATCCGATAACCCGGATGTGCTTGCGGTGGTCGCTGCACCGGGTCCGAAGGTCAGGATACTCGTGTCCCGCGGCAAGGACGTCAGTGTGGACTGCAGAGACGTTCTAAAATCCATAATGGCCGAGGTCGGCGGTGGCGGCGGAGGGAAGCCGGATTTCGCACAGGGCGGGGGCGGAGACCCATCCAAAATCACGGATGCCCTAGAAAATGTATCGAGAATGATTAATTGATTTTTATATTATAGATAGGAAATCACAAAGGAAAAGCTGAACTCAATTACATGAGTCGTTTAATATTTGTAGTTTTAAAAAAATTAAATGGAAATTGTTTGGGTTTGTCGGGATTTGTCCAAAATCACTCCGCCTCTTCGACTTCCTTGCTAGGCTTACCTAGATCATAATCTTCCATTGCCTGGTTGGTGAGCCTCATGAGCCCTGCACCGGCATCGATGCCTATGATCTTGTTGTCGAAGTGCTCACCGTTGCCCCTAAGGTCAGCAACCGAAGTTATTCCGAGTTCTTCAGCGGTGTAATTGGGGACGACCAAACCGAGTTTGGCTTCGGTGAAGCTTATACCCAGTTCAACTATGTCGTTTCCATAGTCCTGTATGTACTCATCGTGAGTGACAGGCAGCCAAGCGGTGGTCATGAAATCATAATCATCATTGGCCAGACCTGTATACATGGTGTTCGCACCGACATTGGTCATCTTTACGTCATAACCAACGTCTTCAAGAACGACTTTCATGACATTAGAAGAAGCGATTGCACATGCCCAGTCAACATAGACCAGGTCGAGTTCAATCCCCCTGTCATTTCCAGTTATTCCAGCCTTCCAGTCAGAGACCAATGAGGCTCCCTCATTCTCAACCCAGTGCTTAGCGCCATCGTAAGCACCCTTGTCCTCGATATGACCCAGAACAGCGCCGAAGTCCTCAGACGACCAGTTAAAGTTGGACAGTATCGTCTTCGCATCATCATTGTCTGCGTCAGCAGCGAAAGCCTGACTGGAATATGTCACGATATTCTCTGCAGCACCGAAGGTCCCCTCAGGGTCTTCGAGGTATACTAGATGATAATCATCTGTTTCGAACTCTGCAAAGGCCCAGTGGGGGCTCCATAGCGTAACTACTATGTGCTCTCTATTGTCAAGAGCTCCCTGCAGTGCTGATGTCATAGCGGCATCGCTACTCGTTATCAGTTCGTACTCAGCTTCTTCTCCTTCGGTCGTCAGAGCCACAAAGGCTAAGGCGGCCACCAGGACAACGGCGATTCCGACCACTGCTAGTGTTTTTGTTTCCATATATTTTCCTCCTCATTGAACCAACAGGTTCATTTTTTCCTCCTTCCCGACTGAGTCAGTCGGTCTAGAATAATGGCGATGAATACAACTGCCAGACCAGATTCGAAACCGAGAGGGACTGCGATTGCCCTACGAGAGTTCAACGCTGTGTTTATATCCGCTCCGAGGCCTCCTCCTCCGATCAAGGCAGCAATCACCACCATGGAGAGTGCAAGCATGATGCACTGGTTGATACCTGCCATTATTGTCGGCATGGCTATCGGTAGTTGCACCTTGGTTAGTTTTT
>SKGM01000043.1 GCA_007117455.1 Candidatus Methanomethylophilaceae archaeon | reverse complement strand
TGATCCTTTCGCCTCTATCTATGCCGGTAATCTCGAGATTGAAAACGGCACCAGTACCTATATCGTTAGGTACTGTATCACCTGCATTTATTTTGAAACCCTGGCCTTGATAAGGTTTGGATGCAGGATATCGGTCCAGTGTAAAAATTGTTGTTTCATCGTTTACACTGAACTTCAAATCGTTTGAAGGCAATTTGAAGGTCATGATCTTGACACGGATCGAATAGATGTCCGGATCATCAGAAAGCTTCTCCACCTCCATCACGCCGGTGGGAGAGATATTATCCTGGTCTATCATGTTCAGAACCAGTACCAGTAGCACACCGGATATGACAACCGTTATGGCCACCATTAGGATGGTCGCGATGACCGGTGAGACCCCGGAGCGAGAAAAACTTCGTTTCTTCAATTACTCCCCTTGTGAGGATATCAATTAAAGTATTTTTTATTATTCCATAAAAAACCATCCAATGTCAAGGAGGGGAGGTCATGATGCTCAGATGATTGATCTGCCCCCTAAAATATGGTCCTGTGGGTCCCGTTCCATCATTACCGGCGCCGAGGAACCAGTCACTGACCCCCAATTGCGGGGGAGTCGATGAATAACTTACCGACCCTCGGAGTACAGGAGGCTCGCCGTCATCACTAATGAAGATCTGCAGGACCCCCAAGGACCTGTCGTATATACAGATGACATCATAATCGATTCCCGACTGGACGGTCATAGCGATGCCTCCCCCAGCACCGTTGCTTCTGACCGATGTGTCCTTGGCGGAGAATAGCAATCGGTCGTTACCTCCAGACCTCTCGGTACGAAGTGAGAATCCATCATTGGCATTGATGCTGAGTATGTTCGTTCCGGGTGTGGGGGTAGTTTGGAATTTTATCCCGATGGAAATGCGGAGATAATCCTGAACGGGGCCATATGTCGATTGGGGCACGGTGACGTATCTGTCACCTGCTGCGAAGACCAAGGGGAAGGACGTCACATCGACCCCCGACCCCTGAGCCCCCGGAATGACGGCCGGGTCTGCCGGAGGGTCGACAGGTCCGGAAGGCAATGTTCCAGTAGCGACAAAGCTCGTCTGGGCTATCACCTTCCCCTGCGTGGAAACCAATGCAACCTTCACCACCGTCTGTCTCAGGGACTCGTCAAGCTCCAGGATTATGTATGAGCCTTTATTGATAACGTTGAGGGGGGTGTTGCCTGGGCTGCTGTAGGATATGAGTCCGTCAGGTGTCACGAACGGACTTGCCCTGGTGTAGCTGTTCAGGGTAGAAGGGGGTTCGATGTTATTGATGACGAACCGAACGGAATCCCCGGATATGGAGAATGTCACCGCCCTTACCGATATGTGGTAGGTGTCCTCATCCACGGATTCCACCCTCAGTACACCGTCAGGGGCGATATCGCCAACATCGGCAATGGCCAGGACCAAAACGAACAGAACTGCGGATATCACCACTGTGACAGCTACCATGAGTATCGTGGCGATGACCGGCGAAACGCCCTCATCCCTTCTTCTCGAACAGGAACCGACCATAACCTTCGGAATGAATATGCTGATGCATGTATTTCAATATCATCAGGGAGGGATCGGCATTGACAGGCTCGGCATAAGGCGGGTGGGTTTTTTTCGACTGTGGGTACCACATCTTTAAGTAAATCTGAACAGATTTCCCACCGGGTATCAAAATGCAGAGGACTCTAGAGAATTTGGCGAAAGCCTTCATAGGAGAGAGCCAAGCCCGCAACAGATACACGATCTACTCCCGTGTAGCAAAGGATGAGGGCTTCGAGCAGATCTCCGAGTTGTATCTTAAGACGGCTGAGAACGAGTGGGAGCATGCCAAGTGGCTGTTCAGGATGATGAACAACCTGAAGACCAAATCCTCCAAGGAGATCAAGGCGGTCGACGTCGAGGCCGATGTACCTCTGGATTTCGGGGACACCATGACGAACCTGCAGGCTTCCATCGACGGTGAGGACTACGAGAACACCGTCATGTATCCTGAGTTCGCCAAGGTCGCCGAGGAGGAGGGACTTCCGGATGTGGCCGCCAGGCTCAAGGCGATAGGCCATGCGGAGAGCCATCACCGCGAGCGCTTCGAGAAGCTCCTCGCCGAGGTCAAGGGAGGAACGGTCTGGAAGAAGAATCAGGAGGTGGAGTGGGAGTGCCGCAAGTGTGGTTATGTCCATAAAGGGGCGACCCCTCCGGAGAAGTGCCCGTCCTGCGACCATCCCACCAAGTACTTCCAGAGGAACTGCGAGGAGTACTGAGGTCAAGAGTACAGAAACATCTTACGGGGGCCCAGCCCCCGGACATAAACCATCCAGTAAAGGTTTGTCAATCTCAAGAATGAATAATTAACCGGTTGGTCTACCATGAACCTGCTTTTCGAACCATATGATCCCCAGGGTCATGACCCGACGACCGTGGCCCGCCTGATATTCGAAGCCGACCCTCAGCTCACATCATTGGTGATGGGGCCAGAGGACAAGGCTGTTTCCAGGTTTAAGATCCTTTTGGAGACCGAGGGCAGTCCTTGGTCCGCCTCAAGGACGACCGTGGTGGTCAATGAAGGCAAGGTCGTGGGCGTCATCGTCGGATCCTATGGCGATGAGAGGAAGGAGGCAGACTCCAAGGCCATGCAATGGGGTAGGGCGCTGGGGTTGAGGTGGTTGTTAGGCAGCATCAGGATGGGGATGAAGATGGTCAACGCTGTCACCAAGCATGTGGCATCCGACGAGTACTACCCCTTGGCCTTGACGGTACATGAGGAATGCCGGGGGAAGGGGGTCGGTTCGGAGATGATGAGGTGGATATTGGACCGGCATCCCAAGGTGGTGATAGATGTGAACATCAACAAGGATGATGCGATCCGCTTCTATCGGCGCCATGGTTTCGAGATAGTCGAGGAGAACACCATCATGCATAAGGGCGAGCGCATCGGCAACTACTCGATGAAGAACGAAAAAGACACACCGAGGATTGAAGACTGAATCATTATGGGAATGCCGACGATCTCGAAGGTGGCGGTTATGAGGATATTGATAGCATACGGTTCCAAATACGGCTCGACAGCAGAGGTCGTCAACGAGTTGACCTCGGTTTTAGAGGGGAAGGGTCATGACGTGGAGACCGTGGACCTCAAACGCCCGTACAAAGGCCCCCTGGATGGTTTCGACATGGTGGTTGTCGGGAGTCCGGTGATTGCTGGAAACTGGCTGAGGGGTCCGAAGAACTTTCTCAAACAACGGGCCGATGAATTAAAAAGGCTCAGGCTGGCAGTCTTCCACTGTGGCTCCAGACCCTATTTCGAGAAAGAGGGTGAGCAGGCCTACGACCGCAGATACGGCGATGATATCCTGGCGGAGTACGGCCTGGAATCCTCACACATCGCATACCTGGGCGGTGTCTTCGACTTTCAGCGATACAGCCTGGTCATCCGGAAGTTGTTGACCAAGATGGGTGTGGCAAGGACACTCGAGGAGAATGGTTTCGACCCCACCGGACCCTGCGACCTCCGGGATTGGGACGCCATCCGGGCCTGGGCGGATGAGATAGTCTGGGATGTACGAACATCGGAATGACCGGTTGAGTTAGATGGACCGTGTGGACCTGGCTCTGAGCAGGATATTACTGGAGGACTCCAGGACGTCTTATTCCGAGATGGGTAAGATGGTGGGACTAACCACTCAAGCCGTCCATCGTCGTGTCAAGAACCTGTTCGATGAGGGCATAATCGAGGGGACAGTCACAAGGCCGAGCCTGGCCGCATTGGGACTCACACATGTCATAATCCAAGGATATTCCAAATGCCCTTCAATGGATGATGTGGCGGATCGGCTTTCCAAACATCCAGCCATAGCGGTGATGCAGACCGCCAGCGGTAACCGGTTGTATGTGCACGCAGGTATCGAGAGTGCTGACGGCCTCGCCAATCTGGTATCCCATATTCAGAAGGAGGCCTCATTGAGCTCCCTGCAGGTAGGCATGGTGGATGGTCCCCCGATCGCACCTGCCGGATCCCTCACTCGTACCGACCTGCGCATAATCGCTGCTCTGCGGGATGATTCACGGAGGACGGTGGCGGATATATCCGAGCAGTTGGGAGTTACTGCGAAGACGATACGCAATCGGATAAAGAGGATGAAGGATGAGGGTCTTGTCACATTCACCATAAAATGGAGGCCTGACGCCCATGGTGACACGGTGAGCAAGATACACGTCAAACTACGGGAGGATGTGCCGCGGGAGAAGGTCGCCCTCTATATGGTGAGCCATTTCTCTGACAACATCATTAACACCGTATCCTTGAGCAATATACCGGATACTCTCATGGTCACGATATGGACGGAAAGTGTCCGGGACATGAACCGTCTGTGCAAAGATCTGTACTCCACCGGACTCGTCGAGTCCGCATACCCCGTTGTACTCCTAGATATCCATTACTTCTCTCCGAGTATGTGAACGTATGATGATTGGATGCCTTACATATCAATCATTTAGTTGAAGAATGGGTAATTGAATAACGACGATATTACCTGTTCATCAATCCTTGTTTTGAGTAGGGAATAAATGCGCGATAACATTCGTCGTCGATATGATCAATCGAATCCTAAAAGGAAGGGCCAAAGGCATAGTGGTCATCTGCCTGCTAGCGGTGTTACAATCATTGATGAGGTTCGCGATAGCCGGTTCCATTCTCATGGGCAACATAGACGCATGGGATGAGGCACTGCAGACGCCCATATCGGCGGAGATGATGCTGGCCCTCAATATCATCTTCCTATTGCTCGGTGCTTTCGGGATAATCTTCGCCGCAGGTCTGTGGACGAAGAAGAGGTGGGGCCTCTCAGGGACCATCGCACTCAGCATCGCAACCATAATATTCGATGTCTGGGCGATCATAGAGTTCCAACCCACCGCGGTGATGGGTCTGTTCCTGCCTGTCATTTTCATAGCCTATCTCCTATGGACTAAGGAAGAATATCTCCAGGAGGCCTCCTGATGCGGGCGATCGTCGCTTTCGGCTCCCGATACGGCTCCACGAAAGCCACCGCGGAGGCCATCGCCGAGACTCTGTCGTCCAAAGGGGTCATGGCGGATGTCATCGATCTAAGGGAAGGATCGCGATCCGTGGATGGTTACGACCTGGCGATCATCGGCAGCAGCATAATAGCGGGATCATGGTCCAAAGCCTCGAAACGATTCCTCTCCGATAACGCCGCCTCACTGGCGGGCATCAGACTTGCCATGTTCGCATGCTGTTCGCAATGTTATCTGAGGCCGGAGGAACGGGAACAACAGGAGAAGGATTTCATCCTGGATGTGGCCGGGTCATATGGTCTGACCCCGGAGGCAACTGGGCTCTTCGGCGGTGAGATTGATTTCTCCAAGTACAACTTCATTGTCAGGGCGGTTCTGAAGAAGGTCGGTGTCGATAAGGAATTCGAGAGCGCAGGGGCTGACATCTCCCGGCCATACGATTTCCGGGATTGGGATGGGATAAGGGGGTGGGCTTCGGAACTCGTCCGTTGAAACATCCCTTTCAAACCCTTCCCCCCTTACCCCTCAGGGGCACATACACAACCGTGGTCAAGGTGTCCGAGCTCTCCCTCCCCGATGCATCCAGTTCGGTTTTCATAAGGTATTGGAACCGGTCACCGCCGACGGGATAGACGGCCTTCCCCGGTCGGGCCAACTGGTCGAGTACCGGTCGCGGCTCATGGGGGCAGGCGGCGGTAACTGCTATCTTATCGTATGGTGCGAGTTCCTCATGGCCCAGGGAACCGTCACCCAGCAAGGCTATGACATCCTGGTATCCCGCCGCCTCCAGGTTCCCTTTCCCGAAACTGTATGTCTCCGGATCGAGCTCTATGCTCACCACCTCCCCCTCAGGCCCCACGATCTCTCGGGCCAACGCCGCCCCGTACCCTGAACCCAACCCCACCTCGAGCAAACGGTCCCCCGGACCGAGTTCAAGTGCCTCATAGTAGATGCAATAGGTGTGAACACATGATATGGTGGCATTCTCGCCTGGAATCGGCAAAGGGGTCTCCGCATAGCTGAGCGAACGATATCCAGGTGGTACGAAATCCTCACGTTTGACCTTGAGGACGGCGTTGGCAACCGAATCCTTGTTGAGGTAACCACTATCCTTGAGCCATCTGACGAGATTGGCCCTTTGGGCCTGGAAGTCCTTTTTTTTCCCACCTGCCATCCATACCACCGTATTCCACCTTGGATTCGACGGATAAATATGTTCTGTCACGTTCAGAAGAACGGAGACTTGACGATGACCAGGGCCAAGAACAGCAGGCCGCCCAATGAGGTGTTTATGTAAGGGAAGTACCAGTAGACCCTGTTGATGTCCAATTCCCTATCGATCAACAGGGCGGCAGGAACGATGGGATAGATCAGTACCAAGAAAGCAAGCGGATGGAACCCGGTGAGCATCAGGGTCAGGATGGCGAGCATGGACCAGAAGAATGCGCATATCACCAGGGACGCCCTGTATCCGAAGAATACCGCTGAGGTGTTTATCCCTGTCGCCCGGTCATAGTCTATGTCCGGGATGGCGGAGAACAGGTGCATCGCAGCTATATGGAAGAACCCCGCAAGCACTATCACACCAGGCGGTAGCGTACCGGATGCCAGAAGGTAACCGAAGACCCCCGGCATTATGTAGAGCATGTTGGAGCTGAAGTCAAGCACCGGTATCCGTTTGAAACGCAACGGAGGTGCACTGTAGAAATACGAGAGGAACAGGAAACCCAAGAACACCAAGCGCTCCTCCATGGTCTGGGTGATGAGCAGTAGGGCGCTGACAAGCCCGACGAGAGCAAGTCCTGCCACCAGACGTCTCTGGTCCTCATCCTGGAGCAGGCCTTCCATGCCGCCCTTCTTCGGGTTGAGGGCATCGGTGTCCCGGTCCATGAGGTCGTTTATACCGTAGATGAACACATTGGCCAAGAAGAAGAAGTAGATCAGATAGACATGGTAGGACAGTTCGAAGAAGGCATCGGTACTGCCCATGCCCAGCGCGTATCCTACGACATAGGTCCCGCCAGTGTAGATCCAGAAGCGGAAGCGCGAGACCGTGAATAGGAACGACAGATGTCCCTTCAGGTCGCTCATCTGTTGACCAGCTCCCCGTCCTTCAGCATCGACAGGGACGAGGGTCCGAAGGTGAACACGAACAGCATCACCATGGCACCGTGGCGCAGTATGCGGAGCTTACTTGGTTTGATCTTCTGCCGATAGACGCTGAATGGGTCCCGGGCGATCTCCTGTGCGGTCCAGGAGTACATGTTGGAGGCGGTCTTGATGGGAACGAGGAAACGGAAGGGTATGTAGTGGAATCCCATCTCCGCTTGGGACTGCCAATCCGAGTATCTCTCCAACTGCTTCCGGACGAAGGCCTCGAAGGCCTCCGGGTTGGAAAGGGCCGTCTCCTCGGTCATGTCCTTGAGTCCGAACTCATCCATCTCATCCCGGGGGAAGTAACATCTTCCCAGGGAGATGTCCTCATCTATGTCACGTATGAAGTTGATGTACTGCATGGCCTTGCCCAGCATCCTGGCGGATTGGTAGGATTCCTCCGGCAGGTTCATGACCTTGGCCATCATGAGGCCGATGACCTCGGATGAACCATAAAGGTACTCATCGAGTTCAGTCACGTCCTTGTAAACACTGCGGCTCAGGTCCATCTCCATGGAATGAAGGAAAGCGTCCACCCATGAGGGGTCGAAGGCCTTCCGCTGCATAAGGTCCACGAACCCATCTATGACGATGTCCCCGCTGACCTCGCCGGTCAAGGCCCGACGGTATCGGTCACAGAAAGAATGGAACTCATCACCTCTCTGGGGGATGCTGTCCACATAATCATCCGCAACCCTGACGAAGGAGTAGAGCAGTGAGATGTCCCTGCGGCAGTGCTCCGGGAACAGCAGAGTGCTGTTGAAGTATGTGGTGCTGCCCTCTTGGAATATCTTTTTATGGGTCTCCTCGTACAACTGTCAACCACCTCTCATAGGCCGTATTCCTCGATTATCCTGTCGACCACGATAGTTGATGCTATAAGGACCATCGGCACACCGATGCCTGGATGGGTATAGCCTCCTGTGTAATAGAGGTTGCTGGACTTCTTGCTCTGGTGGGAAGGCCTCCAAACGGCGGTCTGCCTCAAGGTGTGGGCCAGGCCCAGCGATGTTCCCCGTAGCGCATTGTACCTCTCCCGGAAGTCCTCCAGGGCGAATATCCGCTTGGTCTCGATGTAAGGGCGAATGTCCTCACCTATCTTTACCGCCACGTCATCCAGGATCTTCTCGAAGAACTCCTCCCTCCTCTGCTCGGTGTCCTCGATGCCCGGTGCCAGAGGTATCAGTATGAACAAGGTGTCACACCCCTCCGGAGCCGCTGTCGTGTCGGTCCGGGAAGGCACGTTGATGTAATAGGAGGGGCTATCGGGCCAGGCCGCCTTCTTAGGGTCGAAGAGTTGGTCGAACCCATCCTCCCAGTCATCATCCAGGAACAGAGTGTGGTGGTCGAAGGCATCGAACTTCTTGTTCACCCCGACGTAAGCGACCATGGCCGAAGGCGCCAGGACCCTCTTCTTCCAATACTTCTCGCTGTAGCTCCGTCTCTCCTCTGGGACGAGGTCGACCTCGGAATGTGCATAATCGGCGTTGACTATAACCAGGTCCGCATCGTAGGTCCCGTTGTCCGTGCGTACGCCGACCGCCTTCTCACCCTCGAACAATATCTCCCTCACCGGTTCGTTGAACCGGTAATCCGCACCAAGGTCCTGGGACAGACGATAGATGGAGTCTGCGACCTTCCGCATCCCGCCCTCGGGGTAGAAGACCCCCATGGTGATGTCGATGTGGGACATCATATGATAGAAGGACGGGGTGTTGTTCGGAGCGCCGCCAAGGAATCCTATGGAGTACTCAACGACCCTCCTGGCCTCCTGGCTGTCAAAGAACTTGTTGACGAACTTCTCCATGGATTGGAGGACGTTCAACTTTCGCCCTTCCTTCATCAGACGACGGTTGAACATGTCGCTGAGCTTCTCATAATCGTGGTAGAGCAGTTCGTTGATCGCCAACTCATACTTATCCTTCGCTGATTCCAGGTACCTCTTGAGTTTCTCGGCCCCGTCCTCCTCGAAGCTGTCGAACAGACGATAGTTCTCCTCGATGTCCTTCCTTATGTCCACACTCCGATCGGCACCGAAGTATATACGGTATGAAGGGTCGAGCTGCTTCAGCTCGAAGAAATCCTCAGGGGTCTTACCGAAACGACCGAAGAATGTCTCGAATATGTCAGGCATCAGATACCAGGAAGGCCCCATGTCGAAGGTGTATCCTTTATCGGTATGAACGCTCGCCCTTCCTCCGGGCATCTCGTTCTTCTCGAAAACCTGCACTTCCACTCCTTTCTCAGCCAACAGGGCTGCCGCGGCCAACCCCCCGAATCCGCTTCCAACCACAATAACCTTCATCAATATCTCCCCAACATGTATCGAACGACGTTTGACGTAATCGACTAGTTCGTTCCTACTTAATATATTATTTCTGCGTACTAAAAAAGCTTGACCGACATATTGACAAAAATCCATCCTCCACTCGTTCCGTCGGATATCGCTCGGCTTCTTCGGGGCATGATGAAATAATCCTGCAAAAGGATATATATCGAGGCCACGGCAATGGCTCAATCGCACTGTTCTTGATGGGGGCACAAAATCACATGGGGGTGGATTCCGATAAGCGTCGGTCAAGGGTGAATGACCTTTTCCTCGAGGCCAAGGCCAAAGGTCTCGTGGATGAAGGCCGGAGACTTCTCCTATTGGGTCGCGGCACCGGTTCCAGAGCGTTATTCAACACCATCGTCATAGATTCCCGGACCGCCTCACTGTACGATGATGCCGTTCGCTTCACGATCCTGCATGAGGAGTCGCACCTCAGACGCAAGCAGAACAGCCGCTTCCTCACCATTCCGGTGATCATACTCATCCCCGTTCAGATCATAGCCACCATCCAATGGGCATGGTTGGATGGAAGCCAAACCCTGTATGTCATGTCCCTCATCGTCGTTTCCGCCTATCTGGTGGCCGCCCTCCTCTCCTTCATTTTCCTGAAACGATGGCTCGGAGAGGACGAGAGGCGAGCGGACATGGACGCTTCCAGGGCCCTCTCCCAGGTTTACGGGGTGGCGGACCCGAGGATTGTGGCGGCCGCGGTACTTTCCGACCCTGGGAAAGCGAGTCGCGATGGCATCCGGCGAAAAATTCTGAAGGCATTGGATGTCCATCCGTCTTTCCAGGCCAGGATGGAAGACATCGGCGAAGCGGCGGGGATAAGACAAGATGACCAGGCCGGACAACTGTCTGAAACAGGCTTTGATTAAATAGTCGGGACTGCGATATCGACTTATGCTGAATGAATTGGTTGCAATCCTGGCAGGTCTGGTACTGCTCACTGGCATGATGTCAGCAGTACCGGCGATAGGTAAGTATCTGGATAAGGCCGGTAACATATTGTTGCCCTTCAAGGCCGTGATCGGGGCCATAGCCTTGATACTAGGAGTCCTGAGCATACTCGGAGGCATAGGCCTTCTCAATGTCATGCTGATCCTCTCGGGCCTGCTCCTTGTGGTGGAGTTCCTGAACAAGATACCCGCGATAGGTAACGCATTGCAGAGGTTCGCCAACTGGCTAGCGCCCGGTCAGGCATTGATCGGAGTGGTGACGATAATAGTCGCCATACTCGCCCTCCTATGAGGGTGGTACAAACCCTTTCAAAAAACCACTTCGGTCGTTAATGGTGCGGGGGAAGGGATTTGAACCCTCGGACCACTAAGGACAGGATCCTAAGTCCTGCGCCGTTGGCCAGGCTTGGCTACCCCCGCTTGTGGCGGAACAAAACGTTCTGATTAATCAACTTTATCATCCGCTGTCAGACCGGATAGGAAAGCCCTCATCCTCGACAAGGCCTGATTCCGGTCCACCGGGTGAGTCTCCACCTTCCCGCTGACCATGAACACATCCCCATGCCGGGCCAGTTCCCACACGCCTCCGACGGCCTTCTGCTTGTCGAACCGTAGGTAGAATGAGTTCTCCTCATCCATGCGCTCATCCAACTCATCCAGTATGGACCGCACCGCTCCCGGGCCGAGGACCTCGAATAGCCGGCGATGGTCCTTGTTGGATTTCAGTTCCGCTTCGAACATCAGAAGCCGGTTGCCGTGGTGTCCCTCGCCGTCGCTGACCTCGATCCTTTCAGGGTCCACCAAGGACTCCATCAGCTCGGCGATGAGGTCCTCGTCCTCGGTGGCATTGCACATGACCCTGACTCTGATGTAATGGAATGTCTTGGGCATTGGCTCGGTGACGGTAGAGCTTGGACCGTGATAAACATTCCCCAAGTGTATCCTAGTAAACGATTTAATCAGGAAGTGGTTTATCGGTTAGAATGCGAAACATTGACAGGGTCACCATTATCTAGGGCGCCTGGGGTCGCAGGGAGGTATTGAAATGGACAAGCTCTTGGATGATTCAGGAAGATTGCTGGTTCTTGGGAACGAGGCCATAGTGAGGGGATGCATAGAGGCCGGGGTGGCTTTCGCATCGACCTACCCAGGAACACCATCGTCGGAGATAGGCAACACTCTGCAGAAGATAGGTCATGAAGCCGGCGTTTATTTCGAATTCTCCACCAATGAGAAGGTTGCCGTCGAGGCCGCGTCCGCAGCTGCTGCCTCCGGTGTCAGAGCTTTCACATTCATGAAGCATGTGGGGATCAATGTCGCCGCCGACCCCATCATGACCCTCGCCTACTCGGGGGTGGATGGGGGTATGGTCATACTCACCGCTGATGACCCGTCAGCGCATAGTTCACAGAATGAGCAGGACAACAGATACTATGCACTCCTGTCCCTCCTGCCCATGTTCGAGCCCTCAACCCCCGCAGAGGCCAAGGAGATGGTCAAAGAGGCCTTCCGGGTATCGGAGGAGCTCAAGTCCCCGGTTTTCTTTCGCACCACCACCCGCATCAACCACGCCCGTGGCGTGATAGAACTGTCGCCTCCTGAGAAAGAACCCGCCAAGGGCAGGTTCGAGAAGGACGCCTGCCGCTTCGTGAACATCCCCGCTTTCGCCAGGATGAACCGTATCAAACTCCTGGAGAGGAACGAGGCGGCCCGGAGGATCTCCGAGAACTCCAAATACAACACCGTGGAGGGGGAGGGGCAGGTGGGTGTGATCACATCCAGTGTCGCCTACACCTACGCCAAGGAGTGGATGGAGGACGTCTCGATATTGAAATTGGGGATGACGAATCCCCTGCCTGAGGACATGATCGCCGATTTCATCCGCGACAAGGATATGGTGGTGGTAGTTGAGGAGCTTGAACCATTCCTCGAGGACCAGGTCCTGCGCATCGCGAGGCAGAACGGGATCGGTACGCCGGTGTTCGGAAAGAGGACCGGTCACATGCCCCGGGCCTTCGAGTACGACCCCGATGTCATATCATCCATCGGCATAGTCCCTGTCAGGGCCGGGAAGGAGCCCTTGAAACCGCCGGCGATGGCACTGCCATCACGCCCGCCCATGCTCTGCGCCGGATGTCCACACCGGGCGACCTTCTACGCCTTGAAGAAGGCGGTCGGTAAGAAGGATGCCGTGTATTCGACAGACATAGGCTGTTACACGCTGGGGATCCAGCCTCCCTTCGAGACCGCAGACTTCCTGCTATGCATGGGAGGGTCCGTCGGCGCCGCCGGAGGATTCTCCGCGGTGACCGACCAGAAGGTTGTGGCGATCATCGGGGATTCCACCTTCTTCCATACCGGGGTACCGCCTCTGATGAATGCCACATTCAACGGCCACTCATTCGTACTGGTGATAGTCGACAACCGCGCCACTGCCATGACGGGCCACCAGCCCCATCCGGGGACCGGAAGGAGTTACGGCGGAAGGGAGACCGAGGCCCTCCCCATAGAGCCTTTGGTACGAGCATGTGGTGTCGATTACGTCCGTACCATCGACCCGGTCGACGTCAAAGGGACGAACAAGGCCTTCAAGGAGGCCCTGGAGCATGAGGGCGTCGCCGTCATAGTCTCCCAGGCCCCTTGCCCGTTGGAGCTCAAGAAGAGACGCGCCCTGGTCATAAGCACATACACCGTTGACCAGGAGAAGTGTGTGAAATGCCATCATTGCGTGGAGGCGCTGGCTTGCACAGCCTTCTACCGTGTTGGTGAAGAGGTGAGGATAGACCCTGACCTCTGCATAGGCTGCGGTGTCTGCGCCGAGGTCTGTCCCAGAGGGGCCATGGGGGTGGTCGAATGAGGTATTGTATACAGATTGCAGGTGTCGGTGGCCAGGGCGTCCTGCTGGCGTCCAATGTCTTGGGCCATGCGGCAATGGCATCCGGTTACAGCTTGGCGATGAGCGAGGTCCACGGAATGGCCCAAAGGGGCGGCAGCGTCCTGTCCACCCTACGTTTCGGCGATGAGGCACTCAGTCCTCTGGAGGCCGCCGGTCAGGCAGACCTCCTCTTGGGTTTCGAACCGGTGGAGACCTACAGGATGCTGCACCTGGCGAATGAGGACACCCATATCGTGATGAACCTCCAGCCCACTGTTCCCGTCAAGGTTTCAATGGGTGCGGAGGAGTACCCGCCGATCGATGATCTGGTGTCCAACATACGCAGCGTCACCGACAGGCTGACCACCCTGAACGCCACGGAGCTGGCCATAAAGGCCGGAAAGGCCGTTGCAGCCAACGCGGCCCTTATCGGGGCCGTTGCCGGCGTCAAGGACCTTCCCATAGACCGTAGTCTTCTGGAGGAGACCTTGCTTGAAATGGTTCCTGCGAGGTTCAAGGAGATCAATGCCAAAGCGTTCCAACTCGGTTACGAGACTGTCCGGCAGTAGGCAGGCATCAAACCACTTCCACAATCCTTTCCCGGCGATAGCCGACAAGCACCCTTATACGGCCTCTAAATTCCTCATCCAGTGAGGGATCTCCACTGTCCACCCTCAGGACCTTCAGCTTGGAGAGTTTTGAAGGGGTGCATAGCACTGTGATGCCCTCTTTGCCGACCTGTCTCAGGATGAGGGGTGTGAACTGTTGATTGCCCCTTCCCAATATGAAACCCTGACCGCCGATTACTCCCAGTACGATCATTGTCTTGCGAGATTGATTCGCCAACTCCTCAATCTCCTTGGCTGAAAGGTCGGTGGCTATCAGATCCCCGTCCATCACGGCATCAACGCCAAGTATGGAATGCTCCAGACCCAAGACCTCCATGCATGCCTTGGCGGTGCTGCCGGGACCTATGAGGTACAGGACACCTCCCTCCATGGAGTTGACCACGGACTGTCCAATCTCCTGACGCTGATCACCATCATCCCCTTGCGAAGGACCCTTGGACCCGGGCATGAGTTCTGGTAGGGCGGGGCTCTGGAGATACCCATGCAGGCGAGTCTGTAGGACGCCCTCCCGGAAGGCATCCTCATCGATATCGATGACCTCCGTCGTCTCCATCGATCCCTCGCCCCTAAGGAATGCGTCCAAAACCCTCCCTGCCGCCTCCGGGCTGGCGGCGAAGACCCCGGAGTGCATCTTGACCCCCGCAGGTATCCCCAGTACAGGAACCTGGCCGGAACTCCCGTCCATTACATCCTTGGCGGTACCATCGCCGCCGCTGAACAGCAACAGGTCGACGGCACCACTCAAAATCCGGGCAGCCTCCTTCGTATCCTCTCCGCTTCCGTTGATATCCATAGGTATGGTCTGATGCTCGATACCCAAAGATTCCAAAAGCCACCCTCCCATGCCCTCAGGGGCTGAGAGGAATGTCGCAGATTCGAGCTCGGCCGAGTCCAGGGCGCGTTGCGCTCGGTCGGACGATAATGGTATGGCCCCCATGGACGATGCCAACAAGGCCGTTCCAGGACCATCGGTGCCTTTCAAACCGACAGAACCGCCCATGCCGGCTATGGGATTTATGATCAGCCCCAATCTCATCAGCGTATCATGGGGCTATCCATGCTTAATATTTGGGAAAAGGGGGGCGAGGCCCCCCGGGGAGGCCGGTGGTTGTGGAGGTCACGGGAAGAGAATGCGGACGGTGTCCGTTTCCGTGCTCGGCCAATCCCCATAAGGTTCGCCCAGACGCATCTCCATCTGGGTGAGTTGCTCCAGGAATACGGAGGTCACTTTCCTGGAGTTCCTGCGAATATAATCCTCGATACCGGCCGATGCCATCGCAAAGGCATCCGCCATCGTGCTCTCCGGAGCCCTCTCCAGGAGAAGGTCGTTCTCCATCACCATGGTCAATGGTGCGACGGCCCTCAATCTCCTCAGGCCCTCCCGGGCCACCCTACGACGGCCATCCTCGAACTTGAATGGATTTATGGCTATGGCGAAGGTGATCATCCCCAGGCGACGGGAGATATCCGCGACCACAGGTGCAGCGCCGGTGCCGGTCCCTCCGCCCATGCCGGCCACGATGAATATTATATCGTTACCCTGCAAAGATTCCGTTATCTTGTCGATGTGAGTGATGGCACAGGATCTTCCCAATTCGTGGTCGCCCTTGGCTCCCTCTCCTCTCGTGACACGGTCACAGAGCAGCACCCTGCGGTGGGCCCCGGTCTTGTCGAGTGAGGCTCGGTCTGTGTTTATGGCGACCGTCTCCATGTCCGCATCGGAACAGTATATATGGTCCACGACGGCGCATCCAGCCCCGCCAACGCCCACGACCGCCACTCGGGGCTCGATCCTGAGTGTGCAGGCCGGTGTGCCTATCTCTATTGTGTCTTCCAGTGCATCCCCTCCTTTTATTCCCGGGGGTCAAGGGCCATTGGCCCTTTGCATCCCTACCCCCTGTGTCGGATGAACGTTTTCATCCGTCCGATCCCTTCTCTTTGGATTCGAGTAGTTTCTTGGAGGTCAGAGTCAGCTCCATGATGCGTTGGTCGATCACCGGATCGTCGTACATCTCTGCACTTCTCCTCAACGCCTCAAGGGCTTTCTGATGCCTCTCCAGGAGTTCTTCGTCCATTTGTGTCCCGCTCCTGGCCGGTCAGGGTGGGGCCGGAGGCCCCTGCATCCCTGCTTCCTGCCGACCAATATATGTCCGTCTCCACTATTTCTCCATGAGCCCCGGGTACCTGTCACAGGCGGCGAAGGCCTTCTTCGCAGCATCCTCCAAGGTCTCGCGGGGAACCAACGTCCTCTCGACGATCCGTTCCACCACGCCGGCCTCGGAATCTGCGAAACCACCGTCCTTAAGAGCGCCGAGCGCTCTCAGATAACGGTCGCCCAACCTTATGGTCAGGCCCTCTCCCTCATCCGCCTGTGCATCCCTTCGCATGTAGTTCCGGAGCGCGATGCGTATCAGTTGCGATCGGTTCGCGAACTCGGGATTCTCATCGAGGAAAACATCCATCGCATAGATGTCCTCCTGCTCCATCCTGAGTGTTATCCTCTCGCCATCCATACACATCACCTTTGACGGTACGGAGCCCCCTTCTTCGGCTCCTGATATGACATTTCAATATAGGGTATTTAAAAATTGTCATACAATGTCAGCCATAGTATGACAGACGTCCAGTGAGGATTATGGTATGTTTATCAGGATATCCGAGGACAAAAATCTTTGCATCGTCACACCCTGCAATCCTCAGCGAGCAGTCGATATTCAATCAAACCACCGTTACACAAATATCTAATAAAGAATTCCCGTTCCAGAATAATCATTCCTCAGAGGATTTCATATGGCCCGTTTCAAGGATATCGAGGAGAAATGGCAGAGCAGGTGGCATGAGCAGGGCCTCCACATCTCGGAGAGGGACGAGCGTCCCAAGTTCATGATCATATTCGCATACCCTGGTGTCACCGGCTACCTCCATGTTGGCCATATGAGGGGCTACACCTATGTCGATGCGATATCCCGCTACATGCGTATGAACGGTCACAACGTCCTCTTCCCCGTCGGTACGCACGCCACCGGGAACGGTGCGATAAGCCTCGCATCCCGGGTGGCAGCACGGGACCCTGACACCATCGATTACCTATTGAGGAACGGTTGCCCTGAAGGGTCTTTACCTCTGCTGGAGACTCCGGAGGGCGTTGTGGATTTCTTCAACGATGTCTATGTGAACGATTACTGGAAGAGGTTCGGGTTCCTGTGCGATTGGAGGCGTTTCACCTCCTCGATCAGGCCTGATTACAACAGGTTCATACAATGGCAGTTCCGAAAGTTGATGGAACTGGGGCTTCTCATACAGAAGCCATATTACGCACCCGCCTGCGTGGAGTGCGGCCCGGTCGCCGTTGACCCCTCCGAGACCGACCTGTCCAAAGGAGGGAACGCCGAGGTCAATGAGTACACCCTTCTGAAATTCAGATGCGGGGATGAGTACCTCATAGCTGCCACTCTGAGGCCGGAGACCGTCTTCGGTCAGACTAATTTCTGGGTCAATCCGGATGTTGACTATGTACGTGTCAGGGTGGGCGATGAGACATGGATTGTTTCTGAGCCAGCCTCCAGGAAGCTGACCCATCAGATGGATGACGTATCGCCTCTGGGCCCTGTAGCGGGAACGGAGCTGCTGGGCATGATGTGCGCTGCCCCGATGATCGGTAGGGAGATACCCGTCCTGCCCGCAGCATTCTGCGATCCCAATGTGGGAACGGGACTTGTGACCTCAGTCCCATCCGATGCCCCCGATGACCTTGTGGCCTTACGGGAGCTCCAGCGGGACCCCGACAAACTGAGGTCCTATGGCCTAGACCCCTCGATAGCGGATATCGACATAATACCCATAATCGACATAGAGGGCTACGGCCCCTGTGCGGCGGTCGATATAGTAGACCGTATGGGTGTTGAGGACGGCCGCGACCCCCGTCTGCCTGAGGCTAAGAAACAGGTCTACAAGGACGGACACCACCTAGGAAGGATGAATTCCAACTGCGGGACCTATGAGGGCCTGAGGGTCGAGGAGGCAAAGGAGAGGATGCGTGACGACATGCTCGCCAGCGGCGAGGCGTCCCTGTTCCATGACCTCTCAGAGGAGGTGGTGTGCAGATGCGGCAAACCGGTAATGATACGCCGTGTCGATGACCAATGGTTCATAGATTACGGGAATCCTGAGCTGACGGCCCGCACCAAGGAGCACTGCAAGGGGATGGGCATATTCCCCTCCGAGTACTATAACAACGTACAGGGCGTACTGGACTGGTTCCGTGAGAGGGCCTGTGTCCGACAGGGTAACTGGTTGGGTACCAGGTTCCCGTTCGATGAAGGGTGGATCATCGAGGCCATATCCGACTCCACCCTCTATCCGGTCTACTATCTGATATCTTCATACGCCAATGAGGGGAAGGTATCCGAGGCACAGATGACGGAACCCTTCTTCGACCATGTGATATTAGGACGGGGTGAGGGGGCGGATGTCTCGCAGCAGACCGGCATTGATGCCGACGTCCTTCGTAGCATCAAGGCCGATGTGGCCTACTGGTATCCCTTGGACCTCAACCTGGGAGGTAAGGAACATATGACGGTGCATTTCCCGGCCTTCCTGTTCAACCATCAGGCCATAATGCCCGATGACCTGCTCCCCCGGGGCATATTCGTAAACTGGTACATAACCGGGAAGAAGGGTAAGATATCAAAATCCAAAGGCGGGGCCCAACCGATACCCGGCGCCGCGGAGAGGTTCGGGGTTGACTCCCTCCGTCTTTACTACGCCCATGTCGCCTCTCCATTCGCAGATGTGGAATGGGATGAGGACATCGTCACTTCCTACCGGCAGAGGGTGGAGAGGGTGATGAGGATGGTGGAGGAGCTCCATTCTCTGGATGGCGCTGACCGAGGTGTCGCCGACCGATGGTTGAGGTCCCGTATGGCACGCCATGTCGAGGCCACACGGAGACATATGGACCATTACGACCTACGTCAGATGGCCAATGTGGTGTACTTCGACATCCCCAATGACATCCGTTGGTATCTCCGCAGGGGAGGGCGGGACCGGGCTACCGCACGCAAGGCTGTGGACGCATGGCTGAGGATGATGTGCCCGATAACCCCCCATCTGGCCGAGGAGGCATGGGAGTCCATCGGTGGCCAAGGCCTCCTTTCAGAAGCCGAATACCCCGGTCATGAGGACTATGACGCTGAGAGCGAGCTTGCGGAGAGCTACCTGCGCGAGGTCATGGAGGATGTCAATGAGATACTGAAGGTCACGGGCATCAAACCAGAAGCGTTGCATCTCTACACCGCTCCCGCTTGGAAGTCCAAGGTGATGTCCGTCGCGGTTACGATGGCGGAGCAGGGGTCATTGAGCATACCCAACCTCACCAAGTCGGTGATGTCCGATGAGAATGTTAGGTCGCATGGCAAAGCCGCATCGGAGTTCGCCAAGAAGGTCGCAACCGATATGATGCGCCGATCCACCTCCGAACTGGAGAGGCTATCGGCCGATATCGACGAGGCCGGCCTACTCGGTGAGGCAAGACCCTTCCTGGAATCGGAATTGGGTTGCGAGGTCGTGGTGCATAGTTCAGATGAGGACGACCTCTACGACCCCCAGTCAAAGGCGAGGGCCTCTGTACCGATGCGTCCGGCGATATACCTGGAATGATCACTCGCGCCAGCGACGGTACAGGCCATGTTCCACGCCCACAAGGTCCAAGGCACGTCCGACTATGAAGCCGATAACGTCATCGATTCCCTCGGGCTGATGATAGAAAGCGGGACTGGCATCCAAGATGACAGCGCCAGCCCGTGCCAGGCGGAGCTCGTTCTCCAGCATGAACTCGCTCTTGGGCGTCTCCCTCGGGACAACGATGAGCCTTCTCCTCTCCTTCAACGCCACCGAGGCGATACGGGTTATGAGGTTATCTGCTATTCCATTGGCGACCTTGGCGACGGTGGACATGCTGCAAGGTATGATGAAGACCGCATCCACGGGGTTGCTGCCCGATGCGACAGGAGCATTGAGGTCATGATCCTCATAACAATGGTCGGCCAGGGATCTGACCTCCTCGTAACTCACACCGCATTCATGTTCCATTATTCCCTTGGCCGCGGAGGACATCACGAGCGTCTTCTCCCCTGGAAGCTCCTTAAGGAGCCTGAGCCCGTAGGCGCTGCCGGAGGCGCCGCTGATACAGACCACGAATCTCACATAGGTGGACTCGTTAACTGCATAGATTAAGTTTCTGGTTCCCGTCCATGTATGGTCAGACTTGCATAACGCTTTTATATAGGTGCAATATTCACACAGATAGCAATATTCCCTAACGCCTTAGTTTGGGTACTGTTAATAGAGGTCGAATAATATGGTCACCGTCTATGATGTCCCTCCTGAGAAATTGATACTCAAGACCGCCGAGAAGCTCAAACAGATAGACAGCATCGAGCCTCCCGAGTGGGCAGAGTTCACCAAGACAGGAAGGCACACTGAGAAGGCCCCTATCCAGGAAGACTGGTGGTACACCCGGGCCGCCTCCGTTCTGCGGAAGATTTATGTCAAAGGACCAATGGGTTCCTCCCGTCTAGCCGAGGAGTACGGCGGCTTCGCCGACCGCGGCGCCAAGCCTAACAAGGCTGTGAAGGGAAGCCGGAACATCGCCAGGAAATGCCTGATGCAGCTGGAGGCCGCCGGTCTCCTACTGTCCTCTGAGAAGGATGGCCGTGGCATCAGCCCCAAGGGCATGTCCGTCCTGGACAACGCAGCCAAGGAAGTATACGACGAGTTGAACGCCTGAGGTGGTCCGCATGGAAGAGTCTGAGGTAGAAGCTATTAGGCAAAGGAAGATCGCCGAGATGCAGCGTCAGCAGCAGCAGAGCGCCCAGGCCGAGGAGCAAGCCAAGCAACGAGAGGCGCAGAAGCAAAACATTCTCAGACAACTGCTCACCGTTGACGCCCGCGAAAGGCTGGCCAACGTGCGCATGGCGTACCCGGATCTGGCTGAGTCAGTGGAGTATCAGCTCATACAGCTCGCCCAATCGGGCAGGTTGCAGGGCCAGATAAACGATTCGATGCTCCGGGACATACTCAGACAGCTAACACCTCAGCAGAGGGATATCAAGATCGAGAGGAAGTAAGATGACAAGGAACAAGCCGCCCGCGATGAAGGCCAGGCTCAAGAAGGCTGGAAAAGAGAACCGAAGAGTGCCTGCCTGGGTCATGATTCGGACCAACAGGAATTTCCTGCGCCACCCCAAGAGGAGGAGCTGGCGCATGACCAACCTCAAGGAGTGATTTGTGATGGACGACAATGAGAGGATCATGAACATCCCCCTGAGGGACACCAAGGCCGTGCCTCGTAGCAAAAGGGCCAACAGGGCCATCAAGGAGATAAGGGAGCACGTCTCCAGGCATATGAAGGTAGCTGACGATGAACTCATATGGATCGATACCGCTCTGAATGAGCGCATATGGTCCCGTGGGATACAGAAGCCGCCCTCTAAGATAACCGTCAAGGCCATCCGTTTCGAGGATGGTCTGGTCGAAGTCTCCTTGGCAGAGGAGTGAGGTCGTTACCATATGCTGAAGCTCTCGAATTATGGGGGTAACCCCTACTTAGGCGTTTATTGCGCCTCCAACGAGAGCATCTCCCTGCTCCCTTCGGATGCAGGGCAGGACCTGGCAAGTAACGTGGAGGAGGCCTTGGGTGTCGAGCCCATAAAGCTCACGGTCTCCTCCTCCCACATAATCGGCTCATTGGTGGCCATGAACTCCCATGGGATAGTGGTCACCAACCAAGTGGAGTCCGCAGAGGTCAAGAGGATGGAGGAGCATCTGCCCGTCCTCCGTCTCGACGACCGCCTGAATGCGGCTGGGAACAATATCCTCGTCAACGACCATGGTGCAGTGGTCAATAGGAACTTCAAACCCAAAACCATCGAAGCCCTGGAGGATTTCTTCGGTTTCGAATGCCTGCGTCTGAGAGTGGCGGGGATGGACACCGTTGGATCGGTCTGTAAGGTGACCAATTCCGGCGGCATATGCCATCCCAAGACCTCGGATGCTGAGAAAGCCTCCCTACAGGAGGCTTTGAAAGTCGAATTCTCTCCGATAACGTTGAATTACGGATCGGCCATGGTCGGTTCCTGCCTCATCGCCAACAGCAAGGGCGCCATGGTCGGGAACAACAGCACACCCATCGAACTGGGCAGATTAGAGGACGCATTGAGGCTGTACTGAGCCTCACATGGAGAATACCCAGTATTCCATATCCTCCACCATGTCATCGTGGATGAAATCTATCTCATTGCCAACCCTGTAGATCAAATCCTCCGGTATGTCCTTGAGGAAGTTCTCCAGGTTGTCAAGGACCAATCCCAGTCCGCTGATCCGGTAATGCATTGGAACGACTATCCGAGGGGCGATCCTGGCGATTATGCCCTTCGCCTGTTCAGCGTTTATGGTGGTTACGCCTCCGATGGGGATGAAAAGTATGTCAATATTCCCCATTTCAGATATCAAATCATCCTCAAGGGTATGTCCCAGGTCTCCAAGATGGCAAAATCTTATCCCATCCATCTCAAAACAGTAGATGCTGTTCTCCCCTCTTTTGTGCCCTTGCACTTCGTCATGGTATGTTTTGAAAGCATTGATGGTCATCCCTCTGATGTCGAGCTCGCCCTCTGCGGCCTTTACCTCCGCGTGCTCGCCCTTGACCACTCGGGATGCATTATGGTCATAGTGGTCATGGGTTATCAGGATGATGTCGGCTCTGGTCCGGGGAGGCCTTATACCTATCGACTTCCCGTCATGGGGATCGATCAAAACCGTTAATCCATCCCTTATCTCGAAACATGAATGACCGTGCCATTTGATCTTCAGTTAACCACCCACAATGATACTGCGAAGGAGTCCCTAGGCGATATCACGGATTAAAACCTTTGTCTGAATGACGAATGGTGTATAATGCTGGCCAAAATACATTAATATAAACATAACTACTTTGACCGACAAGATGAAGAGGACCTTGATTCTGGCTGTGGACCGCGATGACGATTTCGGCAAGAAGGCCGAGATACAGAGCCCAGCCGTGGGAAGGGATGCCAATGAGAAGGCGGCCATGTCCTTGGCCCTCGCAGATCCCGAGGATTCCGATGTCAACACCATCCTTGCAGCTCTCAGCATGTACGATGAGATGAAGAGGGATGGTTTCGATGTCGAGATAGCTCTGATCTGCGGCGACCCCAAGGTGGGCTACAGGTCTGACAGCAAGATCTCTCAGGAATTGGAGTATGTCTTGGACACCGTGGGGCCTGACCGTGTGATACTGGTCAGCGATGGGGCCGAGGATGAGTACATCTATCCGATAATATCCTCCCGGGCGAAGATAGATTCCGTGCGTCGGGTATTCGTAAAACAGGCACCGGGTGTGGAGGGGCTGCTCTACATAATCGTGAAGATGTTGCAGGACGATGACAAAAGGAAGAGATTCGTCATACCCTTCGGCATCATATTGTTGATCATGGGTATCTTCTCCATCATCCCTGACCTGTACAACCTGTTGAGCACAGGATCCGTCGGTTATGTATCTGGCATGCTCACCGGTGTCCTATTTCTGGTTTTAGGCATCTATTCCTTGAGCTACGCCTACAAGATCCTCCCTCGCATCAGGCTATGGTACAAGGCATTCAGGGATGCGGTTCGCCGTGGTAATCAGAAGATACCCTTCACCGCCGTGGCGATAGTCCTGTTCGTGGCCGGCCTCCTGTTGGGCGTTAGGTCCGCACTCGACGTTCCTGAGGCAAGTGGTCTTTATCAACTGATACTTTTCACCACCGGAGTCATCTGGATGTGGACCTTCGCAATCATAGCCTATGAGGCGGGGAAATTCCTCGACCTCTATCTGGAGACCCAACGCATCCGCCACAGCTTCCTGATAGCATCCCTGACCCTGTTCGCAATGGCCTTCATAACCCAAGGTATGTTGGACATCTTCGCATTGGCGCTCGGATTCACACCCACGAACGAGTACGTCATCGTTCTGCAGTTGATGCTGGGCTTCACATTCGCGATAATGGCGGGGGTGATGCAGTCAACCTTCAACCTGATCATTGAGGAGAATGCCCTCGATGCCATGGAGTCCTGAGGGGTTTCAATGGATATGGATCAGTGGGAAATCATATACTCCGAGATACTGGAGGACATGGGATACCTCCGATCACAGGATGAGGCATCGGCAAGACTCCTGAGACATCTGATGATTAACAAGAATCTGATAGATGCAGAATCGCTCAGACCCCTCATGGCATCCCGGGTATGCGTTGTCGGGGCCGCTGCCACGGTTGAGGAACTCGCAGACCTGGAAGGCACGATAGTATGTGCAGGCTCGGCTGCAAGTGTGTTCGCCGCCGCTTCAAAATTCCCGGACATATTGGTGACTGATCTGGACGGTCAGATAGAGGACCAGATACGGTGCTGTTCCCAAGGGGCTGTGGCGGTGATTCACGCCCATGGGGACAACGACCGGTTGATCCAGCGGTACGCCCCATTGTTCGATTGCCCCATAATACCCACCACCCAGGCCGGCGGAGACCTGGTGCTGATGAACTTCGGTGGGTTCACCGATGGTGACCGGGCGGTATGTATGGCAAGGCATCTCGGCGCCAAGGAGATCCACCTCGTCGGATTCGATTTCGAGAATCCAGTACTGGAAGAGGGGGAGGATCCCGTTGCTAAGGTCAAGAAACTCTCCTATGCAAGGAGGATAATCTTCGATCACAACCCATCGAACGTGAGCCTCATCAGAACCTGATGGGGAGGGAGAGATTATTTTAGATTGCAAGACATACCCTCTTGGGAGGCTGGACCATATGACCTTTGTTACAATGGAGAACATCGTGGCCGCTCTGAGGAACACCTTGGGCAAGAAAGGAATGCATGAGGAAGAACTCCAGGAGCTGGCCGAGTACATCATGAGTTTCTTCGGCTACGAGACCGAGGTCATAGACAACATACTCACATCCGAGGATCGGGATGTCTTCTACATGCTTGAGGAGGAGGGGATCCTCAGCACCACCCAGGAGCAGGTGAACCTTAAGAAGGGTAAGCTATGGCGCATACATTATTGGGTCCTGAAGGGTGAGCACATCGACCGACTGTCCAAACAAGATGACGGGGAGGTTGAGAAAGGGGATGAGTTCGGAGACATATACGGTGAGATGAGTGATGATGTCTGGAGCCGTGACTCCGAATCCGAAGATGATGAAAACCATTAATTGGTTGATGCGGTTCAGGTCTCTTGATGGACACCGGTACGATCCTCTTATTGCTTCTCACGGCCTACATAGGCGCCTGGGTGTACATACGTAAGAATCCCGCCGCCCATAAGAGGGGGATCGTGCCTTATGGCCCGACCATCATGCTCAAGACCCAGGTGGGGAAGGAGCTCTTTGATAAGCTGGCCAGACCCAAGAGGTTCTGGCGGGCCTACGCCTCACTGTCCAAGCTGATAGTCTTCGGACTGATGGCCTTCATCACCGGCCTTTTGCTTTGGCAACTAACATTCATATCCAGCATCCCGCGTGAGAGCGCCCTGGGACCGGAATACATCCTTGGGATACCTGGTCTGAACCCCATAATACCCATCGGTTACGGTGTGATCGCACTAATAATCTGCATATTCGTACATGAGGCGGCCCATGGCATACTCGCCCGTGTCAACGGGATGGAGATCAAGAACACCGGGCTTCTTTTCTTTGTGTTCCCCATAGGGGCTTTCGTAGAGCCTGACGGGGAGGCTCTCGTGAAGGCGGGGAAGAGGGAAAG
>SKGM01000029.1 GCA_007117455.1 Candidatus Methanomethylophilaceae archaeon | reverse complement strand
TACCCATTGCCGCAATGACTGTGGCTTCTGCTATTATCGCCGCAGTAATGACATACCTAGGTATCGAAAATCCCTGGATGAGATCATCATCGTTGCAGAGGAGCTCGAGGATTCTGGCATCAACCTCATCGATCTCACCATGGGAGAGGATCCGTCCATGAGCACCCAGAAGGGGTATCGTAACCTTCTGAATATCGTATCGGAGGTGGACGAACATGTTGACCTTCCCCTTATGGTATCGCCAGGAGCCCTACCTCCAGAGGCTTTCGGGCAACTGAGGACTGCAGGGGCGGATTGGTTCGCCTGTTATCAGGAGACCCATAACCGTGAACTTTTTAGGAGGCTTCGGATAGACCAGGATTATGACTTCCGCTTGAACCAGAAGGTCTGGGCCAATGATAACGGCATGATGGTGGAGGAAGGCATCATGATCGGTGTGGGAGAGGATGTACATGACCGAGCCAACTCCATCCAGGTCATGGGAGACCTGGGAGCCAAACAGGTGAGGGCGATGACCTTCGTACCTCAGACGGGGACCCCCATGGAGGGAATGGCGGGAGTCGACTTCATGGAGGAGGTCAAGACCATAGCGGTCATGCGGCTCGTGCACCAGGACAAACTGATACCTGCCAGCCTGGATATCGAAGGTGTCAGCGGAGTAAGGGCGCGGATCCTTGCCGGGGCCAATGTCATAACATCCATAGTCCCCCCGAGGAACACATTGGCAGGAGTGGCCCAACATGAGCTTGACATAGAGAATGGCATGCGTTCCAAAGAGAACATAGAGAACGAGCTTGATGCCATCGGGATGACCGTGGCGACTGAGAGTGATTTCCGGTCCCTGATGCGAAGATACCTATCGGAGGCTTGAATGGTAAAACTGGCGATTGTGGGAGGGGCGCTTCAAGGCATGGAACTGGCATACCTTTCCAGGAAGGCGGGTTATGAGACCGTGGTCATTGACAAGGATTTCGATGCCCCAGCCCTTAGCCTCGGAGACCACATGGAGGTGTTCGACCCCCTCATGGAACCACATACCCTGATGGAACTCATATCCGATTGTGATGCTGTGATTCCAGCCAATGAGAACCTGATGCTCCTGAACTCCCTCGTCGGGCTTGCCCGGGCTGTGGAAGTGCCACTGTTGTTCGATATCGATGCTTACAGAGTGACGTCCTCTAAATTGAAGACCAACGAGCTCATAGCCAAGCTCGGTATCGAGAAACCCAATGAATGGCCTCAGTGCGGGTTCCCAGCGGTCGTGAAACCGTCATCCACCAGCGGCAGCAAGGGAGTGAGGGTTGTCAGCTCATCGGATGAAATGCGGGAGGCGGTCAGTATGATCGTCGACATGGGGCAGGAACCTGTTGTTCAAAGTTATGTGTCCGGGATGAACGTGTCCTTGGAGGTGATCGGGGACGGTGAAAGCTATCGGCCCTTCACAACAACCGAGATACTCCTGGATGACAGGTATGATTGTAAAGGGGTCCTCTGCTCCCCGCACATATTACCTGAGGATTCCGACTCTCTTCTCCAAGAGTACTCCTTGATGATCGCAGAGGGATTGCAACTACAGGGCCTGATGGATGTGGAGGCAGTCATGGATGGCGTTGTACCCCGTCTTCTCGAGGTCGATGCCAGATTCCCAAGCCAGACCCCTGCCGCCATCTACCACGCCACAGGTGTGAATCTGCTCCAGGAGCTCTATTCGACCTTTGTGGAGGATAGGTCACCTGTAAGAGCGGAAACGGGGTTCTCACTCTATGAGCACCTCACCTATGTCAATGGAGTACTGAAGTCCTGTGGTGAGAAGCGTTTCGCCGCCATCCGATCACCGGACATAATACCCGGATTCTACGGATGCGACGAGGCGATCACCGATCATCGCCCCGATTCCAAGAGATGGAGTGCTGCCATAATGATCTCAGGTGAAAGCGGGGAGGAGGTGCTTAGGCGCCGTAATGAGTGCATCAACCGGATGATGGAGGACAACAACATATCCATCTACATCGACCCGGAACCGGAGGCTGTACTGTGACAAGACTCACTTCGAACCTCATATGCGAGGTCACGTCGTCATTGACCGAACGTGATGCGACTCTGCGCACTGAGATCGGTAAGGACCTACAGATGTTGGCATTCAAGGCCGCGGGAATCTGTTCGTTGCCCACGGAGAACCGGCCGTTGGTGGCCGTTGTACCAATGACCTGTGGTGGCGGGGTCATTGATGGATTCTCCACCTCGGTCATGGAGATAGCCTCCCACATCGGATTCCGGTCCTTCGTGACCGCAGGTACGGATGTCTCCGGCTTCGCTGAGGCTTTGAAGTCCGGTGCTGACTTGATATTGATGGCCGATGATGATGAGTTCATAGCCGTTAACATGAGCAACAACCGCCTGACCACAAACACCCACTGCACCGCATTGGGTTACGTTGAGGTCCTCAAGGAGGCGGAGGGCTCTTTATGGGGCAAGGATGTCACTGTCATAGGTGCAGGAAGGGTGGGGGCGGAGGCGGTCGCTCTACTCTGCTCACAGGGCGCCCATGTCCATATCCACGATGTCGATCCTGAGCGAAGTAATGAACTCTCAGCCGAGTTCCAAGATGTCATCGTGCACGATGACATCGAGACCGCCGTGCGATCCAGCAGATTGATTCTGAACGCTTCACCCGCGACCTTGCATGAGGCATGGTTCCAGGATGGTTCCTTCGTCTCATGGCCCGGTGTTCCGTTCAGAATGATACCGGGCCCAGACCCTTCGCGTTTGACTTACATACACGATCCGATCGAGATCGGTGTTGCAGTGATGATCGCCAAGGCCTACTCCCTTGGAGAGGAGAGGGATGAGGATGCCTTG
Source organism: Candidatus Methanomethylophilaceae archaeon (assembly GCA_007117455.1). Taxonomy (GTDB): domain Archaea; phylum Thermoplasmatota; class Thermoplasmata; order Methanomassiliicoccales; family Methanomethylophilaceae; genus PWHV01. Next base: position 23,087 of record SKGM01000029.1, on the reverse strand, counting down.
CCGGCGCATGCTGACCCCATGTTGGTGATATATTGACCAGGTGCGGTATCGCTATAGATATCGGCACCAGCGGTCTGCGCTGCCAAGCTTTGGATCTGGATACCGGCGTGGCCATCTCCACCGCCATAACCAACCGCCATCCCATCCCAGGGATGAATGTCATAGACCATGTCAACCATTCCATCGAATCCGGCCAGGATTCGGGCAACCGCCTGATGATCGATGCTTTCAACAAACTGCTGCCACTTCTCGAGGTGGACCTGAGCGAGGTTGAGAGGGTGGCGGTTTGCGGCAACCCTTTCCAACTCTCCCTCTTCCAGAACATCGAGATCAGGGACCTCGCCTATGCTGGAAGGTCCATGTTGGATAGGATGGGCGTCAAACCCGTCAAGAGGGACGGAGCAGTGGTCAGTGCAGAGGACCTTGGGCTGCATGCCCTTGGCGACGCAGAGGTGATAATACCGCCAGCGGTTAGCCATGAGATAGGGGCCGACGCCTTGGCGATGCTTCTGGTCACTGGCGCGATGGATGAGAAGGATCCCTGCCTGGTCATAGATTACGGCACCAATGCGGAGATGGCCCTCATCGTGGATGGTGAGATATTCACCGGATCTGCGGCGGCGGGTCCCGCCCTTGAGGGGCAGCAGATAGAGAAGGGCATGCTAGCATCACCGGGAAGCATTTCCGACCTCAGCATCGAGGATGGCGGGTGGAGGAACTTCGTTCTTGACACCGGTTTCGCAGCAAGACCCGGTGACATAATCGACCCTACCGATGGGCGTGTGGTCTTGAAGGGTGAGATGCATGGTTCGGTGAAGGGGATAACCGGCACCGGAGTGATCGCTGCGGTCTCCTGCGGGATGGAGAGCGGCCTGATGGCCGTTCCCAACATCAATACCCCGGACCAGAAGGCCCACCTCCAAGAGGATGTTTGGCTGAGTCCCCGGGATATCGAGGAGGCTGGTAAGGCCATAGGGGCCATTAGGGCCGGTTATCTGACCCTTATGCGGGAGGCGGGCATATGGGTGGGAGATGTGGCCAAGTCCTACATGTCAGGCGCTGCCGGACTCTACGTTGATGCCCTCAAGGCTCAGAGGATAGGTCTTGTGTCGCCCGGATCCACGGAAATTATCCAGTTCGGTAACACATCCCTGGTACTAGCCCGTAGACTGGTGATGGGCCTGGAGGACCTGGACGGTCTGCGTGACTTCGCGAATAGGCTCCGGGCCAAGCATTGCATGTTCGCCACCTCCGAGGCTTTCAAGGACATCTACTCGATTGAACTCTCACTTTGGTCGTATGGTATGCCAGCATCCGCATACAATGATATGTTGGACATATACAAACTGCCTCACATACCTTCTGTCACCGCCAAGGCTGACGTCAACAGGATGGTCATCAGGGACATCCCAGATGCCGACAAACATGAGGTGGTCATCCTGGATGATCCCGGGGTTATGCTCTGCGGTGAGATGCCGGACTGCGTGATGTGTGGGAAATGCACCGAGATATGCCCGGAGGCAGCGATATCCGTTGATGACTCCTCGGGCATCCCGGTGGCAAACGTTAACACCGGAAGATGTGCGGGCACCGCCTGCAAGAGGTGTGAGCTGAACTGTCCGGTGAAGGCCATTGTTCTGAGACGTTTGAACCCCTGCACCGTCTCATGAGAGCCTGTCCTTCAGTTTATCCAATGCGGTCTTGAGAAGCTCGTATCCACCTTTGGTCTCCTCATGTTCGAGCACCATCTCGTCAGCGAAGTCCTGGGACAGTCTGCGGAGCTCGGTCAGGTCACCGACCCCGGTGTCGATGAATAGGCATCTCGAGTAGCCGTCGAACATCATGCGCAACAGATCCCTCGGGTCCACCTTGTCAGCCACCATATCGAGCTTGAGTTCCTTAATCGCACCGTCAACGCCTGAACGGGTCCATCCCGGAGAGTTGAACCATGTGCCTGGGCATGATGACCTCTCCGCCTCATACCTTTCAGGTCCCAGGAAAACGCCTATACAATCATCGGTGTGGACCATCTCCGAGGGAAGTTCCAGAACTTCCGGTACACCTTCCAAGGATTGACAGTAACAGTATCCCAGGAGAAGACCGTCGACCTTGCCGACCAGGCTGTTCGCCAGCTTCACGACCTCGTCCCTTAACCTCTCCGGCTCATTATGGAGGGCCAACTCAACATACTCAAGGTGGACCACATCTTCATCCCCCTCCAAAAGCTGGTCCAACTCCTCCTTGAATATCTCGCAGGCGATGACTCCTATCCTCATTGGAGAACCCCCTTTGAAAGCCTAAAATGCTGAAAAAGGACGGCCTTGGTCGACTATATGCTGAGAACGGCGTTCTCTATCGGGGTTATGCGGAAAACCCTGGAACAGGCGAGGATGATTGACATTGGCCATCGTATCCACTTCTGGATATCTATCATTTTTGTTCGTCGTTGCTCAATCGGAGGGAAAGACGCACACCCTAAATATCGACTTATCCATCCACATATCATGACCGGAATGGATACTGTCATCGACTTCTTGGAGTCAATGGAAGGTGTCATACATGTCCTGGATATCCCTGGGCCCTTACTTGATGATCTAAGAGATGAGGAATCCAAGGTCAAAGCCGTCATGAACATCGGAGTCAGGAACGAGGGTCTTTCCGAGGTCTTGGACCGGGAGAGGGTCATATGCATAATCAAGGATTCCCGATTCCGCCCCGCTCCTGAACCTACGGTGGTGCTGAGGACAGATTCTGGTCAAATAACCGGGATGGAGGTCTTCCCCCATCAACGTAAGGAGTATGAAGGACGGGACGACATAATATGGCTGACATCGGACTTCGTGGTCTTCACAGGCAGTAGCTCCGGTACCGAGGAGGCCTTCGTGATGCCGCCCGTACGGTTCCCGGAATTGGAGGAGGGCATGGGTTGCAGTGATGTGGTCTCCAGCAGCCCCTCTGCAACCAGTGACAAGATGATCAAAGAGAGGTTCGGTCTCGAGGACGACCCCTCCCTTGCCAGCATACTTGTTGGCTTCAATATCATAAAAAAATAAATGTAAGTGGTTTTTGTTCACTTCAGCCTTTGACCGATTTGACCAGGGCTAAAAGGTTCTCATTGGGAATCAGGGCGGACAGGCCACAACCCGGGGACACGACATTCAGGCCGGCTGCTGCGACGGCCTTGCCATGTTTGATACAGTCCTCAGGGCTTCCCTGAAGCAAGGGATGCACCACGCCCACGTTTCCGACCAACGGCACCCTGCCTGCCACAGATTCCACGGCCTTGACCGGGTCAACCTTCTCCTCTATGGACAGTGCGTCAGCGCCAGTAGCGATCATGTGCTCCAATATGGGATAGGTGTTGCCGCAGATATGCAGACAGGACTTCGCACCCTTCAGTTTTGCATATCCCTCTTTCAGATAGGGGCTGGCGAACTCCTCGAACATCTCAGGTGAGAGCAGGTCGCAGGATGCGGTCGGCTCACTCATCTGCACCACGTCCGCTCCCGCATCGGAAAGAGCTTGGGTGAAGTAGTCGGTGTACTCAGCGGCGGCCTTCACCCATTTCTTGACCTCGTCAGGAGACATAATGATGCCGAAGACCAGGTTCTCGGTGTCGGCGAGGTGGCCCGCAAGCGTGAAGGGGCCGGTGTTCCCAGCGATCACCGGGTAACGGTCTCCATATTCCTTGACCAGAATCTCCACGGCATCCAATATGACCTTCGGCCTGCCACTGTTCAGAACCTCCTCCGGAGAGGGTAGGTCCACTTCTTCCTTGGCTTTGAAAGCATCCTTGTAGGGATGGCTCTTGAGCATGGGCTGGGAGTTCATCTTTCCGGGGTCTACCTCCGCCCCCAGCACTTCGGCCTCCGACGTGAGGCAGAAGGTGGCGCGCACGGCCTCAAAACCGAGTACATCCGCCTGGCCCGCACTAAGCTTGGCCATCATCCTCGGGTCTGAATGGGCCTCTGGCCAGTAAACATCTAGAGCCTCCATCTGACCGATGGTGGCGCTCTGGGTGAAAACTGCCACGGGCGGCCTGTCCAGCTCCTCCATCCGCAATGCGGCTAGCACTCTCTCTCTGGGTGTCATATCTGTCATGTCACATCAACTCCTGATAACATTCTGGGTAAGGAGTTTCCGCCGGCCTCCTGGCCGGCGTAAGGTCTTTGGCTGACGTTGAGATGCAATATTCGACCGACATCTCAGGACCCTCCGGCCCCATTATGATGAATAGTCTTAGCATCTGGCTTCCCAACGGCGATGGCTATGACCTTGCTTCCGATGTAGAGTCCTCTGCCCTGTCCATAGCCGAAGTCGCCATACTCATCATCCACATCGATATCCACCTCGGGATCGATGGCGCCAGATCTTTGCGCGAGTTCGAGCACCTTATCCCGTGAGTAATTGATGGCGAAGTCCTTGGCGGCATCCAGGGTGGGGAAATCCGTCCTGCCATCCGGCGTGAACACCATGCAGGGGCAGTCCTCACTCGCACTCTGGCCTTTCTTGGGTTTTATGACCGCCTCCATCCTCTCTACCACACTGGATGCTATCGCGCCGACAGCGTTACCGACCTCGGAGTGCTCAGGCAGAAGGAGATGGGTGGATAGCCTCTTAGCGACCTCAGGGAGATAGGCCCCTGCGGGGGCTCCGATTCCCATTATCGGCTTGTCCAAACCGAGGATGATTGAGAAGTCCTTGCCCTTCTCAGCCTTTGAAGCCAGCTCCATAAGGCGACGTGCGAACTTGCACTCTGGCTGGTGGCCAGAGTCTTCGGCGGTCAGCTTCATGATGACTGACTCGGTTATCCTTTCGATGGTGGAATTCATTACCGCTTCACAGAATCCCTCCACCGACATCATCGCCACCCGAGACTGTATCCTCGCGCCGAGTATGGAGGCCTCCTGATCATATTTCAGGTAACGCCCCGATGCATGCATGGCATCCGTGGGGGTGAAGCCTATCCGGGATATCACACCTTGGGCCTCCAGATGTCGAAGGTTGTAATGGTAGGGATCGAAACCTGAGAGTATCCCGAGATCGAATATGCTCATAGGCCCCTTCTCCAAGGCTTTGACGATGTTCTTGTCGATGGCAGACATACCCGCGCCCGAAGGCTTTTTGCTGAGTTTGATGAACTCAGCAAGCTGCGGGATGTTGTCCGGATTGTGTATGCGGGACTTCAAACGACGTGGTTTCAAGACGGTCTGGTGGAGTGCATCCATCAGCTCAGGGTGTTTCCTTACCGCTATACAGAGTGGGATCACCCTCGAGGGGGAGAGTCGGAAACCGCCTTTGAATGCCATAACCCTACTGTCGCCCCCGATGCCAGATGTCATGACGTCCACCGCCCTTACCCTGGTCCGCCATCCGCCTATCATTGCGCCCTCATCGTCGACGGATGGCATACCAGAACGCAGTACTCCGATATCGGTCGTTGTACCGCCGATGTCCACTGGTACTCCATCAGCCTCACCGGTTAGGTATCTCGCCCCCACCATGCTGGCCGCTGGACCGGAGAGTACCGTCTCAATCGGTCTCGACAGGGCCATGGACTCGCTCATGAATGAGCCGTCGCCTTTCACCACCATCAGCGGCGCTTTGACCTTGTAGAATCCCAAGACCTCCTTGACCGCGATCAGTAGCTCCTTTATGGTGGGGATGAGGCGGGCGTTCAGGACTGCGGTAACCGCCCTTTCATAGAAACCGAGCTTGGATGTAAGTTCATGACCGCATACCACCGGCAGTCCGCTCAGATCCTCAACAATCTTTTTGGCGTGCAGCTCGTGTTCCGGGTTCCTGATACTGAGGAGAGAGGAGACGGCAAAGGCGTCCACCTCATCCTTCACGGATTCAACGAACGATGCCACGGCCTTATGGTCGAAGACCGCCTGCGGCGTACCGTTCAGGTAATGGCCCCCATCTACCTCGATGGAGTGGGTCACGGGCATACGCTCCCTTGATTCCATGCCGATGAGCACGCATGCCACCCTGCCCCCCTTCCCTTCCACGATGGAATTGGTGGCCAAAGTGGAGGACAGTGATACCAGCGATACCTTCCTGAGAACCTCCTGGTCGAGTGCGGCGATGGATTCCTTGATGCCTACCACAAGGTCATCCCTGGTGGTCAATGCCTTGGCCTTGCTGAGCACATCGCCCGATTCCATATCGAGTATCGCTGTGTCGGTGTATGTACCGCCGGTATCAATCCCCAAACCTATGGTCATCTTCTTTCCTCTATGGTTTCCCTTCTCTGATCCATTGATCGCCGTTGGATCAGGCCAGATAGTCACTGGATGGCGCGGTCCGTGACTTTGTCACTCTGGCCTGATAATTGGTTTGTGTAAAGGTGGCGGCAGCATGGAGGACAGCCGCCTTATCTGTGCGTTCAGTCCTTAAGCTGCCTTCGGAACCTCTCACAGCAGTTTATCTTTATGTCCAAGGCCTTCTCAATGTTCATCTTGGCGGCGATCCCCTTGGGAGCACCGGCCATTGATGTTATGACTCCGAGCCCCAGTTCCTCCCTTATGTCCCTCATGACGTGCTCATCACTGAGGTCCACAGGTGAGACACCGAGTCTCTTTGCCACGTAATCCTTGGCCTTGGCTATCTTCAGGCTCTTGGCGAACTGCATCCTCATCACGAGGTCCCCGCCGGCGCGGATACCGCTCATGCCCGAGGTCATCAAGTGTGCGATCGGCATACCCATAGGGTCGCCGACCCCAACCTATATGCCGTCGACGCCAGCGACCTCCACCATCGCCTTGCTGGCGTGGGAGACGGCGTCAATGGTTGGAGTCTCGAACATCGGTATGCCCCCCACACCCATACCCATGTTGACATGGATGGGTATCGGGGATTCCTCCACCGCGGCCTTGACGAATGTCACCGCCCTACCCAGGTTCCAAGCGCTGGTCTGTGCGGTGTTGGTGTTTATGGCCGGACCATATATGTTGGAACCTGCCTTGGCCATGAGTTTTGCCTGCTGATGCGGCCACAATCCTGCCAGGACCTGACCGTCATAGGCTATCTCGCCATGGAGCCCGAGGACCATCTCCCCGGCCATGCCGGTCTCGATGTACATCTCCGGGAACTCCTTGCGAAGAGCCTCCACTGCACGGAGTGTGCCGTAGAGGTCACCATCGCCCGCAGCGCCGCAGGTGTCGAAGTTGACACCGTCGGACCCGGACTTCATCATCTTCTGCATGATCCATACCATGTCCCTGGTCAGGTGGTCTGCGGCGTCCTCGGTGGCCTGCTGAGCCTCCTTTATCTTGAAGGCCTTCATCAGATCCCCAGGATTGTCGAAGGGGCCGTCAGGACGGTAGTAGAGGCCCATGTTTGGCATTGCGCCATAGACCACCGGAACAATCATGTTCTGCTGGACTACCTCCATGGACTGCATCTCCTGTGCGATGACGGGCTTGACCGGCTTGAAGCTGTAATCTATATGTCCTAGCTCCATCGAGTCAGCACCGAAGGCACGCTCATGCATCATCATTCCGATCAGACGGCTGGAGGGTATCCCCACTCCACTGTTGCCTTGGTCACCATCGATGCGCAGTGTACCGATGTCATGGGTGACCGGGACCTCCCGACCACTCTCCACCCCGACCATGCGGCCAGGTATCATCAGTATCTCAACGATCTCATCGACATCGTTAGAGTCCAGGACCGGCACGTCCGCCAGATCGGCAGCGTCCTCGGAGCCGGCCATGACGTCCTCATAGATCTGCTCCTTGGTCAGGTGGACCCTCTTGCCGTCCCCCATTCTAAGTGCGTATTCTTTTGCCATATGATTCCCTCATTTACAAGGTCTCAGTTACCCAGAAGCCTGTGAACCAGTTTCACGGCCTCACTGGCGTTCTCACTGTAACCGTCGGCTCCGATCTTGTCGGAGAAGGCCTGCGTCACCGGGGCCCCACCTACGATGACCTGGACATCCTTGCGCATACCCTTCTCGATGAGGGTCTCTATGACCTCCTTCTGGGTCTGCATCGAGGTGGTCATGAGCGCAGATAGTCCCAAAACATCGGCGTTGCCCTCCTTGACCGCCTCCAGGAATGTGGCGGTGGGCACGTCTCGACCGACATCGTTCACATCGTATCCCGCGCACTGGAGCATGGTTGAGACTATCGATTTGCCGATGTCGTGGACATCGCCCTCGACGGTTCCCATGACCACATGGCCACGGCTGCCGCCGGTCATCGATTCGGCAAGGTCCCCCTCTATGAGTGCCACGGCAGAGGTCATGGCGTTGGCTGCCACCATGACATGGGGCAGGAAGAGCTTGCCGCGCTCGAACTTTATACCGACCTCGTGCATGCCTTCCGATAGGGCGTCGATTATCTCCTGAGGCGACAGGATGCCCCTGGACGCCTCCACATTGCTTTTCGTCTTGTCGATGTCACACTCTACTATCGCATCGACAAGGTTCTTACGTAGGGTTTCTGCTTGTGCGTTCATATGAATCCTCCTTAATCCACCCGATAAACCGATGCACTGGCTACGGAGCATGCATCACAGGTGGGATCCAAGAGGACCCGGGAACGGACCTATATCCTGTGGGCCATCCCCTGCCTCCCATCATCATGCTGTATCATCATGCCCATGTTACATCACCAGTGCGGATATTGTTAAATTGGAAAGGGTTTGGGTGGTGTGGTGCCATAGTTCAGGACTTTGGCTCCATTGCGTTGAGACGTTCAACGCACTCACTGGCGTTCTCAGAGTAGAGGTCCGCACCGATCTGGTCGGCCCACTTCTGGGTCACAGGTGCGCCGCCGACCATGGTTATGGTGCTGTCCTTCAGACCCGCCTCCTTCATGAGCTCCTCCACCGTGATCTGGTTGACCATTGTGGATGTCATGAGTGCGGATGTTGCCACTCCCATGGGCTTGTGGTTCTTGGCCTCTCCGACGATGTCCACGCAGGGTATGTCACGTCCGAGGTTGATCACATCGTAACCAGCGATCTTCAGCATCAACGCGACGATGTCCTTGCCGATGGAGTGTATATCGCCCTCAATGGAGCAGATGACCACTTTTCCCTTGCCCTCACCCAGGCTTGCACCGGATTTCTCCAGCTCCGGCGTCAATATGTCGACGCCGGCGGTCATGGCGTTGGCGGCTGCAACGACATGGGGAAGGAAGAGCTTCTTGCTCTCGAACAAATCGCCGACCTCGGTCATCCCCTTGGTGAAACCTTCGTTGATGACCTCGACGGGGTCGAGCCCCTCTTCGATAGCCTCCTCGGCGGCCTCCTCTGCCATCTCGATGTCGTACTCCAGGACTGCCTGCCTGGCCTTTTCAATAATCTCGTTCTCGCTCATTTCCATCCCTCAGTTCAGACTGAACTCCTTGTCCGCCCTGTCGACCACTGCCTTCATGGCCTCAAGCTTGTCAGCCGGTATCGGCTTGACTTTGTGCGTCTTCATTATCTCCAGAACCTTCTCATGTGCGACCGTGGCCAGGTCCTTTGAACCGGCAGATTTCCAGTCGCCCAGCATGTCCCTGTCCATAACATGGGGGTCAGAGACCAGGTCGATGTTGTTCAGGGTGGTCTTGTGGCCAAGGAAGTTGTTCCCTATGCCGACCTTCTGGATAGGTTCCAAGCCCAAGGTCTCATCGTTCACCGGTATTCCGGCCATGACCTTCTTGATCATGGAGATGATGTCGTTGTCTATCACTAGCTGCTCCAGGGAGAATGTCATACCGAGCTCAAGCATACCTGAACCATAGATGGTGTTCGCTCCGGACAGGGATGGGAGGAGACCGGTGATGGTCTTCTCGTGCCCCACCTGGGCGTCAGGTATCTTGGCGTCCCCCTATATGCCGGCGACGAAGGTCGGCAATCCGTAGTACTGCCCGAGCTTGGCCACCGCGGCACTGATCATGCCCAGCTCCGGGGAGCCCACAGGTGCGGTCCCCCTCTTCACATCGAAAGCGGTGGTGGAGCTGCCGTACCAGACCGGTGCACCGGGGCAGGCGAGCTGTGAGAGTACTATTCCAGAAAGGACCTCGGCGTTGTGTGTCACCAGGGTCGAAGCGATGTATATCGGCGAAGATGCGCCGGACATAGCCATGCTCAATACGTTTACCGGTATGCCGTAGCGGGCACCCTTGATTATGACCTGACATCCGCTGGCGCTCAGCTCCAGAGGGCTGGTCGGACAGACCAGCATCGAGAAGATAGGCTTGTCGCGGGCTTCCTTCTCAACCCCGCCGTAGTAAGCGACGGCCATGTCCCAGTAGTAATCCACGTTCTCGCCCACAGGGTCGATGTGCTGGAAGTGCTTGGATGTGTTGGTCAATGCGGTGAACATCTCATGGACGTCCTGGGCACCCTTTCCGGCCCAATCACGGGCGGAGACCGCTAGAGAGAAGTAATCGATGTTCTCGGCCCAGTCGACCATGAAAGCGGTGTTCGCGAGGTCGGCATCGGTCGAGTCGACGGTCTCATACTCTCCATCACCAAGATAGTTGCACATCTGGATCCCGGTGCCGAAACAGGTGTAGTGCACCTTGCCCATGTGCTCCATCTTGATGGTGTTCTTCTTGTCACGTCCGTAGAGCTTGAAGCTCGAGGGAGCGGTGGACAGTGCCTTCTTTACAAGCCACTCAGGTATCTTAACGACCATCGACTTCTCGTCGACATCACAGCCCGCCTCTTTGAAGAGCTGCCGGGCCTCGGCGTCAGAGACCTGAATACCTGGGTTCATCAGGACCTCCAAGCTGGCGTAGTTGATCATCCTCAGACCGTTCTCGTCGAAGAAGTCCAACTTCACGCCACGCACGGAGTCCATGCCTGGGTAGAAATTCTCTTTCATTTGTTCTCCTCCATATCTTGACTGAAAAACAGGTTGCACCAGGCTCCGGCCCAGGAGGATGGGGCAGGAGTCGATGCTCTAACAGCACGTATCTATATGATCGGTACCAGATGCATCATGTCCTCTCCCAAATCAGACCCCCTAGACGCTTGGCCTAGATGAGCTTTGTAACTTTTTCGTCCGTATTTAATCCTTATGGAAATTGGAACGCGACCACCATGGACATCTCATGCTATCATTTTGGTTATGTAGCATGGGTTTAGACAACGGCATCTATACACGATGTCCGCTTCTGAGGCGTCAATACGGGTTCATATCTTGAAGAACCTCTTGACGGCAGGACGGAACAGATAGTACAGTATCACAGCGTTGATGACCAGCGTAACGATTCCGGCGGGGAGGGCGATCAGCGAACTCAAGGCCATAATGGCCGAGATTATCACTGCCAGATACCACATTATCGACCACCCGTTGAGGAATCCGTAGGCGATGAATGCCGTTATGAGCCCACTGACCAACAAAGCGGCCCCCAATGGCCCGCCGACAACCAGAAGCCCTGGTACGGTCAAGGAAAGGCCGAATATGGCTGCGAAACCCAGGAACAGCATGGTCAGCCCCATCAGAAGATAGATGTAGCCGATTATGGAGATCAACAATGGTCTTTTTGCCATGAGGGAATCATTGGTTGGAATACTATATACAGTTTTTTTGAGGGCGTTACCACTGTTGGCCTGGCACCGGATATGCATCACCGTGACAGGACTTATTCTAACGGACAGTTTCAGCCTTTAGGTATGATATCGAAACAGGACGACACCCGAAAAAAACCTGAGTGTGGTTCAGGCGGTCTTATGACGTGGTGGCGAAACCAGATGACTGAACGGGTTCTGAAAAGGACTCAGAACTCACGCCGCTTGAACTTCAGTGCCGCGATCGCCGTGGTAAGTACCGCCCACATCAACAGGACCATCGCCGAGGTGCTGAGCTGGGGTATGAATCCGAACACCATGTAGGTCTCGGTTCCAGACACAGCGTGGTAGGCAGCATCCCCTGAGTAAGTGAGACTGAACACGGGCTCGGTGCCTGAGGCCATCAATGCCAAGTCGATGATTGGGAACAGCATCAACAATAACGCGAAAAGCAATATGGCGGCCGTGCTACCACGTGACAAGAAGGAACTGAGCAGGAACCCTAGGCCTGTGGCGGCCAGAACATAGAGCAGTGCCATCCCCAGTGACGTGAAGCCTTCGGAGACCACGGAACCGGTGACCACCAGGGATATGATGTAGACGGAAAGATAGAATATGGTTATCATCACGGCGGAGACCAGATAGCTTGCTAGGAATTTTCCGCCGAAAAGGACCTCCCTCTTCATCGGACGGGGGAAGAGCAACAGGCCCGTCCGATATTCATATTCCGAGGCTATGGAATCGGTGGCGAAAAGGGTCACAGCGAGTATGATGGTTATCGATATGAAGCCCATGTATGTCATCATGAGGTCCCTTGGATCCCCAGGCAGACCCTCACCGAGCAGGTAGGGGGTGAATGTCAACAGACCAATGATCAACGCCATCAGTCCGATGAAGGCCAGTAACTTCTTTCCCCTCAGATATTTCAGGATCTCATACCTTGCCACTATGAGCATCTGGGATCCGTCGCTCGGTAAATCGGTTTTCATCGGAATCGACTCATCGCATTGTATCCACTATCGGGCATCATCCACCGTCGATAGTGCCGTCTGGGGGTGTTGATTCATTGCTGCTTATTAAATTTGTTGTTGAAGGGTTGCAGCCCAGCGTAATGTAGACTGGTTCCCTTTCGGACGGCGCATTCCATCTCTCAGTAGGCGTTATGGGGTCCTGCCTGCGACAGCGGTCAGATCGACATGCCCCTCTCGACCTTGAAGTCCAGCCTCTCCATGCAACGGTTGTACTTCTCCAAGAGCTCCATGCGATGCTCGGCGCCCATGTACACGTTGGCTATCTGGTAGCTGTAGGAGTCCTGATACTGCAGGTCACTGAGCTCCTGGTCCTTCTCAACGGACACACTGATGATGGTCCCCGGCATCTCATCCTGCACGGCCTTGATGGATTCCTTGCTCGGTACGCTCACCACTCTACCGGGCTCGTATGTCCGGACCATGAAGTTGGCAGCCACCTGGAAGTCACCATTGTAACCCATGGCCCTCGGCCTTTGACCGAGGGCGATCTGCAGCATTATGCGGTGATGGGATATCCCATGCACCTTCTCGAATATGTCGGTGTGTGCCTGGGATATTCGCGGATTGATCTCCAGAAGGTTCACAAGGTCATTGTTGGGATCGTAGAAGAACTCGATGTTGAACGGGGATTGGTCCAGGCCTATCCCGTTTATGGCCTTTTTAGCGACATCCGCCATCTTGAACTGGATCTCCAGAGGAAGCGAGGAGGGATACTCGTAACGTGAGAAGGAGGACCGGTCGATGTCACGAACGGAGTCCACAATGCCGTATATCACCACCTCCCCGTTGTGTACGTAACCCTCCAGCGTACACATCTGACCACTCAACGAGGCCTCGGCGATGCAGCTCTCCTGCATCTCCACTATCTCCTTGGGCATATTGTAGGCCTCCATGATGTAATTGAAGGGCTCCTGCATGAAGTCCAGATTCTCAGCTATCTCCTTGGAGTGGACGGCGAAACTGTACTCATCGTTTATCTTGTACGCCAGGAAGGACTTGAAAGACTTGAATGGCTTGATCCAGAACGGCGGTATCATGTCCAATTTCCGAAAGGCCTCCTCGTCCTCGGGGTCGAACGGCTTGAACATAGGTATGTTGTCAGGTATCACCTTCTGCTGCTCCAGACGGCTCCAGTACTTATGCTCGCATTTAAGCACGCTCTCCAGCGTGGGACCTATCACATCGAACTCCTCGGCGAGTATCGGAACCAGATCGGTACCGGGGAAGTCGTAATAGGTGACCACTGCGTCCACTCCTCCAGGCTCCGCCCGCATCCTCTTCTTGGCAGTGGATATGAGCCTCTCCATGTCATAGCTCTCCACGTTCCTTATCTCGGCAATGTCCAATGCGGGGAGGAACCGGCAGGTCTCAGCTTCCGGCAGCCTCTTCAGTTTGGCATGGTTGAATTCATCCAATCCCACTACGAAAACGTTCTTCATCTCATCACTCCTCTCATATCATATCCCGGGGTATCCTCTCGTCCCAGCTACGACAGAATACCCTGCTGTCCCCAAGATAGGCGTCCAGCCACGCCTGTATCCGGAAATGGCTCTCATCGGACGTCAGTATGGTATGGGTATGGGTATCCACCCTCCAATCCCCCCTTCCAAGATGGCGATGGGTCCGGACCTCTGCCCGAAGGGTGTCATATCTGTTGTTGACATAGGTGTATATCTCAGTGCTCTCATTGGCCATCTCCAGATTGATCTCTTCCAGGATCTGGCGGGCATCGTTGTTGACTATCTTCTGTCTGACCTCGTTGCTGGCCAGATTATGGTTAACCGTCCACTCCCGTAACGGTGGGGTGATCTCCTTGACCGAGGGTGTCGGGGCCTGACGGGGGGTCCCCAATGGAGGCAGGTCGAGGTCCTCTTCCCTAGCTGGCCTCCATGGTACGGTCATGGTGCTTCCTTCCGGGAATATGGTCAACCTCGATGGTGTCGACGATGGCCACGCCAAGGGCCAATAGGATGTCGATATGGATAGCCTTAGTTTGTGGCCTTCGGGGAACTGTTGGGCGACATAGTTCATCGGGACGGTGACCTCGTAGGTGCGACCAGGTATCAGTTCCTCCGGTTCAGAGTGGCTGTCACGGTGGCTCAGGTTCAGCAGTCCGTATGTGACACGGGTAGCCCTCCCGTTCGGAGCGATGTCCGACAATCTCACCGCAACGATGGATTGTGGGCTGTCCGAGCTCAAGACCAGGTTGACCCTGGGCGACCCCAATATCTCATAGTCGTCATCGAGAGGCGGCGTCTCGAACACCAGCGCCCCCCCGTCCTCCTCTCTTTGGTCCTTGGGTAGGTCGGTGGACTCGGCATAGGAGTACCACTTCCCGGCGAAGAGACCGACGCTGAGAGGGCTTTGAATGGGCATCTCCCAGACGGCCTGCCCCTCTCCTTTCATGTCGATGAGGCCGGGCAACAACGGATAGGTCTCCTCTATAACCCCCGATGAGGGCCACCCATCCTCCGCCACCCATCTACCCGGTCGTTTCTTCGAGGTGGGGGATATGCTGTCCTGCATCCAAAGCCGCATAAGGGGCTCGTCATCAACACCGTTGTCCACATCCTTGAGCCAATGGTCCCACCATCTGATGCACTCCCCCAGAAAGTCTATCGTGGGCCCAGGCCCTCCCATGTGAGGATACTTATGACCCCATGGACCGACCAGTCCTTTACGGGGGACCTCGAGGTTCTCCATGAGTCTGAAAACGGCATTGGAGTATCCGTCCGCCCAACCGGAGACTGCGAAGACCGGGCATCTCACCGAGGAGTAGTCCTCAGCGACCGAGGCATGCCTCCAATAATCATCCCTCTTCTGATGCTCCAGCCATTCCTTGAGCCAAAGGCCGCTGCCCTCCAGCCTCTGCATCCACATGTCCATCCAGGCCTCACCGACCACCATAGGGTCCGGAGGCAGGGAGTTGTAGGAGAACATCACCGATGCCCAGGAGAGATTATCGGTCAGGAGACAGCCTCCCATGTAATGGACATCGTCCCCGTAGCGGTCATCGGATGATGCAACGGTTATAACCGCCCCCAGCTCCGGAGGTTGGAGTGAGGCGAGCTGCAGACCGTTGAAACCCCCCCAGGAAAGGCCGAAGATGCCCACCTTACCCGAGCACCAGGGCTGTTCGGATATCCACTTCAATACCTGGAGTCCGTCGTCCAATTCCGTGGGAAGATATTCATCCTTCAATACCCCCTCGGAATCGCCGCTGCCGCGGAGATCCACCCTTACGGATGCGTAACCATGTGCGGCGAAGAAACCATGGACCTCGGCATCCCGAACGGCCTTGAAATCGCGTTTCCGGTATGGGATGTACTCAAGTATCGCCGGTACAGGTTCATCCTCAGCCGTTTCAGGCAACCATATCTTGGCAGCGAGCCTACAACCGTCCTGCATCTCGATGAACACGTTCTCGATGATCCGTACGGGATGTCCGTTCATTGGTTGAATACATATGATATTTGATTATTATAATATCTCATTAGCTCTTTTGAAAGCATCTGACCCTGAGCATGAAGGTCGTAAGATAAGATCGATCGGGAATCGTCCTTGACCAGTTCAATGTCCCGTAATTCACTACAAGTGAATGAGTCCGGTTCACCGTGCAGGGTCGTCAGTTTCAAAGAAGGGTGAGCGTATCAAATGTTCCTTATGCATCGGGAGTACCCATTGGTTGTGCGAGGTCATGCAAGTTCCCAATCAGGTATGGTTGTTGTCGCTCAATCCCACCTATAATAGCATGGTATCGCACAGGTTTTTTATAAAATCGGGAATAATCGTGGATGGCCATAGGAAAGTCATTGTGAATAACTCGCAATCCAACATTAACCTGGCATGCCGATCCGGCGTGCTCAAAGGAGGTCATTGTTGATGAATGAGGGAAAAACCAAGGGAAGAGGAAGGGCATTGGCCGTGGGTGCTGTCCTTACCATATCCGGATTGGCATTGGGTCTCCTCCTTAGCGTGGTCACGGTCATATTGCTTGAGCTGGCGAGCTTGGGTCTCGAATCCGACCCCGGAATACTCACATTGCTGGTGGCAGGGCAGTTGGGTTTCCTCTTCGTTGCCTATCTTTACCTCAGACGGAGCGTTGTGAGTGTCAACCTCTCATTCGACCTTGATGCTGATGATGTCAAATTGGCCTTGAAAGGTGTGGTGGCGGCCCTGGTCATCGCGACTGTAGGTATGGGCACGATGGCCTTGTTGGGCATCATGCCGGAATCGGCAATCGAGGACCAGGCGGCAAGCTTGGGATTCCTGGTGGCATTCGCGGTGATCAGCACATTCCTGGTGGCGCCCATAGAGGAGTATCTGTTCCGTGGAGCGGTACAGGGCAGGTTGCGTCTATCCTTCGGCCCGTGGGGGGCGATCATCGGATCGAGTGCCTTCTTCGCTTCCGTGCATGTTTTCAACTTCGTCGGCCCCCCTATAACGGTCATCGCCGGTACGCTGATGATAGGCCTGCTGGGGATGGTGGAGGGTTATCTGTATGAGAGGACAGGTAAACTCTGGGTGCCGATAATCGCCCATGCCGCATACAATCTGATACTGATAGTGGTCAGCATCATAAGCATCCTTTGAGATTGGAACCCGGCGCACCCGATGAATGGTGATCGATTAGGGTTCGCAAGCGAACCTCGATGAATCGAAACCAAGCGGGCATCGGGAGACGCCTAGGTTTCAAATTTCTCGACGCTGAGGTGATGTTCATCGGGGCGGGAAACCGCGGTCGCGGAAATAGGTGTGCTGGCGTTGGCGCCTTCCCATCGCCAGTCCTTTGACGGTTATCGCCCTCTCCGGGCAGAAGTTGTAGCATCTGAAGCAATCGGTGCATGACCTGTCCCAAACCAGGCCTTCATCCGTTACGGAGATCGCCCCCACCGGACACTGCTCCACGCATATCAAGCACCTTGTGCACCGGTCAGGATGGGCAGCGAAGTACCTCCAGGTCCTGTCCTTCCACTTGGGTCCCACCCTTTGGAGCCAACCGTGGAAGCGGCCGAACTCACCATACTGGACTTTCAGCATCCTCCTGCCTGCGAGGATGTGGTCCACAATCTCCTCCAATACCTCCAGGTTCTTGACCATCTGTTCCTCCAATACCTGGTCCTTCGAAGGATTGAATGTGAGAATAGGAACGCCGGTGTTGGCGGACATGCGGAAGTCCTTGGACACCTTTAGTTCCACGCCGAGGCTTTCCAATCCCTCCCGGAGCATGAGGGCACCGTCACCGCTGAATGACTGCATCGTCGTAAGGACGAAGGCCTCTTTAGGTCCGCTGGGATGATCGCCGACCTCCATCCTGACCTTTTCGAGGAAGCGGTATAGGATGGGTGGGGCATCGGAACTGTGTACAGGATAAGCCAGACCGACGACCTCGTTATCCGCCCAAACGTCAGCGATGGATGCCGTGTTCGAAGCCATTAGCTCATCTATGGCATGGAGTGAGACCTCCGCCCCCTTGGTTTCAGCCATCTCCTTGAACCTCTCGCACAGCCACCAGGTGTTGCCTGTACCGCTGAAATAGAACAGTCCTATCTTCATGAGCCGGCCTCGAACGACAACTGATAAGGGATTCGGACTAGTTCAAATGAACGACTCTGAAGACTATACCCTGCCCTGAGGACTTGTCGAGGGTCTTGCAATCGCATTATGGAAATGGAATGATTGGGGCCTCCGGAGGCGGCCCATGACCGCCTCCATCATCGACCCGAATTTCTAGGGTTTTAACCATCGTTCGCCACTTCCTTCCGCAGCTCAGGCGGCAGCAGCGGTGTTCAACAACCTCCTGCGGCGGACCTTCCGCAGCTCCTCGACGATCAGGACGCTGCTGCTGAGCAGTATCGCGGTCGCCCACTCTGCGGCCCCCAGCGGCACAGTTCCCAGGCCGATCTGCAGAACAGGCACAGTTGTGGCCAGGTACAGCAGGGCCAGAGAGGCCACGAAAGCCAAGCTGAAGAACTTGTTCGTGGACACGCCCAACTGGAATATCGACTGTACACGCGAACGGCAGTTCATCGCATTCCAGGCCTGGAACATCGCCATGGTGACGAAAGCCAGGGTCCTCGCCGCATCAACCCCCAGATGGTCTATCGTGGAGTTGTACACATACAACGTCCCGATGGCCATCATCGGCGCCAATACCAGGACGTTCTGGAGCGTCATGCGGTCGATGATCTTCTCATCAGGCGCCCTCGGAGACCTTGACATTAGGCCGGGCTCCTTGCTCTCCAAGGCCAGGGTCTTGTCGAAGAAACCGTCGGTCACTAGGTTTATCCATAGCACCATTATCGGCAGGAGGATCAGGGGATGCTGTGGGAACAGCAACAGGGCCACAACCAGAGTGGTGACCTGGGCAGCATTGGTGGTGACCAGGAACTGGACCACCTTCCTGATGTTGTCGAAGACCACCCTCCCCTCCTCCACCGCATTGACTATGGTGGCGAAGTTGTCATCCACCAGCACCATCTCCGCCACCTCCTTGGTGACGTCGGTCCCGGTGATGCCCATCGCAATGCCCACGTCCGCGGCCTTCAGGGCGGGGGCGTCATTGACGCCGTCACCGGTCATGGCCACGACGTTACCGTTCCTCTTCAAAGCACAGACGATACGGTTCTTGTGCTCCGGAGAGACCCGGGAGAATATCGTGGTTTCCTTGACCAGCTGCCTCAGCTCCTCATCCGTCATCTGCTCAACGTCCGCTCCGGTGTACGCTCGGGAACCTGGCTCCGCTATGCCGATCTCCGCAGCAACCGCCTCAGCGGTGGCCTTGTGGTCACCGGTGGACATTATCACCTTTATGCCTGCGCTCTTGCAGAGCGCCACGGATTCCTTGACCTCGGGGCGAGGCGGGTCCATCATACCGACGTTCCCAAGGTAGACGAATTCGGCATTACCAGCAAGGACCATCTCCTTATGACCGGCCAGGTCGGCAGGGGATAGGTCTGCATATGCGACGCTGAGTACCCTAAGGGCATCCGAAGCCATCTCCAGGGCGTTGTCGTTGCCCTTGGCCCTCATGGCATCCGTGAGCTCCTTGACCTCCTCAGATACTCTCATGTGAGTGGAAAGGCCCATTATCGTCTCAGGGGCGCCCTTTATGAATGCTCTGATCTGCGAACCGAACCCCTCATGATAGGTCACCATGAATCTCCGTGAGGGGTCGAAAGGTATCTCATCCACCCTTGGATGTTCCTCCCTCAAGGCCTCATGGTTCAAACCAGACTTCAAAGCGGCCACGATCAAAGCGCCCTCGGTGGGGTCGCCGACGACCTCCCACCTCACCTCGCCGTCAACCTCATGACTGCGTATCCGGGCTTCGTTGCACAGGGCGATGCCCTCCAGCAACATCCCTACACCATGATCCTCTACACCCTCCCTGTCGTCCAATCCCATGATTCGACCATCAGGGTTGAAACCCACACCAGAGACCTCAAAGCCATCGTCATCGGCATAGATGCTCCGGACCGTCATCTGGTTGGTGGTGAGAGTGCCGGTCTTGTCGCTGCATATCGCGGTGACCGACCCCAAAGTCTCAACGGCGTTCAACTTGCGGATTAGAGCGTTCCTCCTCGCCATTCTGAAGGCGGCGATGGAGAGCACGATCGTCAGTGTGACCAGCAAGCCCTCAGGTATGGCTGAGACGGCCACTGCCAGAGAGAACATCAGAAGCTCTGTGAACTCGAGGGAACGCAGATATCCCAGAGAGAACACCAGCAAGCTTGCTGATATCGCGAAAACGCCAAGGATCAAACTGAGGTTCTTCAGCCTCCTCTGTATTGGGGCCTCGCCCGCCTCTGATTCCCTGATGAGTTCGGTTATCCTGCCGATCTCGGTGGCCATACCGGTGGACACGACCAGGGCCTTGCCTCTCCCCTGGGTTATGCTGCTTCCGGAGAAGAGTATGTTCCTTCGGTCTGAGACCGGAGTGTCAGGCTCCAAGCTCTCAGCGTTCTTGGACACGGTGGTCGATTCACCGGTCAGGAAGGCCTCGTCTACCTCAAGGTTATGAGCCTCAATCACACGGCAGTCCGCAGGGACCTTGTCACCGGCCTCCAGTACCACTATGTCCCCGGGCACCAGGCCGGTAGCCCTGATTCTGGCCTCAAAGCATTCCTTGGAACCATCTGGACATAAACGGAGCACATCGACCTCAGGCATGGACATGGAGCGCAAGGACTCTATCGCCTTCTCCGCCTTGTACTCCTGGATGAATCCCATAAGGGCGTTGAACGCGATTATTATGGAGATGACGATGGTCTCGAGGGCCTTGTCACCGAAGTAGGACACCACTGCGGCGGCCAATAGCACTATGTTGAGAGGGTTCCTCAATTGAGCGTAAAGGATGGTCAGCTTGCTTATCTGATCCTTGTCAGTGAGTTCATTTACGCCGAAAACAGCTTGTCGCCTCTCGGCCTCCTCCCATGATAGACCACGGGGTGTCGTCTCAAGGCTCTCCAATGACTCCTTTGGACTCAGACTGTGCCATTCTTTCTTCTCATCGATCATAGTTACTGACCCCCTATACCATGTTATCACTCACTTACCAATTAGTTGGTACTATTCACAATTTCAATATTTATAATTTTCATTCATTGCTCTAATCTAAATGAATGATATGGAAAAAAAATCATCTGGCTAATCAATTTTAAAATTCATTTTTTCTTGATAATCCCATACCAATTTATTGGTAGAAGCTGAAACAAACTGTGAATCGCAACAATGAGAAACAGGGAAAAATCAGGATTCTTCGGAGTTTGCCCTGAAAGGGGTTGCAATACTCAGCCGATGGTGATCCGCCTCCATCTTTTTCACTCACAACAACCATCTTCGTTTAATGCCCCTCATGGACAGAGCGTACAGGATGACGATGAATCCGATGCCTATGGTCACGGATGCCCAAGTCTCGAACATCCCATCCATGAGCAAGCCCTGCCTAAGGATATCCACTCCATATGTTATGGGGAGTACGTAGGATAGGGGTTGCAGTATCCAAGGCAGGGACTGAACGGGTATGAACAGGCCGCAGAGGAATATCATCGGGAAACGATATAGATTGGAGAGGGTCTGGGCCTCGAATACCTCCTTGGCGGTCACCGCAACCATCAGCCCGAGGAGCGAGGAGGCCACAGCGATGAACAGCACCCCCAAGAATGCCAACGGCCAATCGACGGCGCTGAGGTCCACTCCGAGTGATGCCGCCAATAACACCGGCCATGCGGCATTGACCATCCCGAAGATTATGGCGCCGCTCAGCTTCGCCCAAACCATTGTGGTCAGGCCGATGGGGGCGGTGAGGAGTCTCTCGAAGGAACGGGACCGCCGCTCGAAAGTGAGGGCCACGGCCAACATGGAGGTGGTCCCGAAGAGGACGCTCAGGGCCATCACTCCAGGCAGTACCTCTGCCACACTGGGAGGGGAGGGCGACAGACTGAACTGCATCAGAGCCCAGGATAGTGGGAATATGAGTCCCCAGCTTATGTTCGGCGGTTTGAGATAGTAGTTGCGGACATCCTTGATGAGTATGGCCATGAACGCGACCATGGTCTTTTTCATACCTCATCCCCCTGAACACCGCCTATCAATCCAGTCACCCTGATGAAGACCTCTTGCAGTGTGGGTCGCTCAGCTCTGACCTCGAGTACAGCCACGCCCATATCATCGAGTGCAGATACCAAGGCGGATATGTTATGGCCACGAG
This sequence comes from Candidatus Methanomethylophilaceae archaeon, assembly GCA_007117455.1. GTDB lineage: Archaea > Thermoplasmatota > Thermoplasmata > Methanomassiliicoccales > Methanomethylophilaceae > PWHV01. The sequence goes on along the minus strand of SKGM01000029.1, from coordinate 824 downwards.
GTACGGATACGTTGAGTCCTTTAGGAGGCAAGGGCTGGAAGACCAATTGCGGGAAAGCGATCTTTAAAGGGTCTATCAGACGAGCAGGGCCGGAATCAAGGCTCAACCTCAACATGACCTCCCTCTCCCTTCCCCCTAGAAGGCCTTCCACGCTGTCGGTCTTGATTATCGAACCTTCAACGATGAAGGCCACCCGGTCGCACAGTGATTCCGCCTCCTCTATGTTGTGCGTGGTGAGAAGCACCGCCACACCCGCATCCCGAAGCTTGGATATCTCCCTCCTTATGAACAATGAGCTCTCGACATCTATACCGGTGGTCGGTTCATCGAGGAGAAGGACTTTTGGCGATACCATTAGGGCGGCGGCTATCGTCAGACGTCTCTTCATGCCTTTGGAGTAGGAACGGAACGGCCTGTTTCCGGCCTCCTCCAGACCGAAACGGCCGATCATCGACCTTGCCAGGGGTTCGCTATCCTTCCTCCTTATACCATAGAGCGCAGAACAGAAGATGAGATTCGAGATACCGTCCATGTCCTCATAGAGGTTGCTCTCATCGGGGACCAGCGCCATCCTTTTCCGGGCATCACGGGGATCTTGCAAAGGATCGGCCCCACAGATTGCAACGGTTCCCGCATCAGGGGCGGACAGTCCGGTCAACATGTTTATGGTACTGGTCTTCCCTGACCCGTTGGGTCCGAGGAGACCGAAGATCTCGCCATCGGCTATATGGAAGGATACCTCCCTCACAGCAGTGAGATCGCCATAATTCTTGCTTAGTCCGATGACCTCCACAGGATGCACTTATCCCCCTCAATCCTTGCTC
>SKGM01000036.1 GCA_007117455.1 Candidatus Methanomethylophilaceae archaeon | reverse complement strand
CAAGCTGCATCTATGCGACGTTGGGCCTCGTCCGCTATCGAATCCCTTCTCATGATGCGATCCAGGCATTCTGTGGCCTGAATTGATACGCATGCGGGGGATGTGCCTCCATAGGAGCGACGCCTCTCAACACATATGTCCGCTCCCAGTACATCGAAGACATCTTGATCTATCATTTTGGAGAATTTCCGCATCTCTTCCAATGTTAGGTCGCTGAGTGTTTTCCCGGATGCTATGCAGTGCCTGACGGTTTTGGCCACCGTCTCATGTGCCTCCCGGAACGGCATACCCTTCATAACCAGGTAGTCTGCCAGCTCGGTGGCGTTAAGGAAGCCGCTCTCCGCCATCTGTCTCATCCTGCCGGTGTTGAAGGATATGGTGGACAACATCCTCTCCGCCATCACCAGGCAAGCACTCACGCTACCGATAGTTTCCATGGCCGCAGCCTTATCCTCCTGTAGGTCACGGTTGTATGCCATGGGCAGTGACTTCAAGGTAATGGCCAGGTTCCCGAGGGCTCCGATGGCCTTACCGGTCCTCCCCCTTATCAGCTCTGCAATATCCGGGTTCTTCTTCTGTGGCATTATGGACGATCCAGTGGAATAGGCGTCATCCATCTCCACGTAGGAGAACTCAGGGGATGACCACATTATCAGCTCCTCGCACAGTGATGAGAGGTGCAAGGAGATCGTGGTCGCACAGTAGAGGACATCGAGCACGAAGTCCCGGTCGCTGACCGAATCCATGGCATTCTCTGTGGGGTGTTCGAATGCCAGTAGGTCGGCGGTCATCTGTCTGTCAATGGGATAGGTCGTCCCGGACATGGCCGCTGAACCGAGGGGGCACCGATTCATCCGCCGGTAAGCTTCCATCAGCCTTTCACCATTGCGGTCCAAGCGGAATGCATGAGCCATCAGGTGAAATCCTAGGCTGACAGGCTGGGCATGCTGGAGATGTGTATAGCCCGGCATAACGCTGGCGATCTCCTCCTCCGCCTTCCTGACCAAGGTCCTCTGAAGGACACTGAGATTCCTGACTACTTCAAGTATCGCATCGCGGAGATACATCCTGAAATCAGTCGCGACCTGGTCGTTACGGCTCCGGGCGGTGTGCAGGCGCCCTCCGGTGGGTCCGACCATCTCCGTCAGACGATGCTCGATGTTGGTATGGATGTCCTCCAGGGAAGTGTCGAGCTCTAACCTGCCGTCCTGAATGTCGCGCAGTATGGTCTTGAGGCCGTTTGATATCAGAACCACATCGTCATCGCCCAGAACCTCCTTAGCACCCAGCATCCTAACGTGGGCTAATGAGCCCATGACATCATAGAATGCCATCATGGAGTCTACCTCCAAGGAGGAGGTGAAGGCCAACACCGATTCGTCCATGCCCTTCTCGAACCTGCCGGACCATAATGCCTTACGGACCATGTTCATCCCTTCTTCTGAGTCTTGGCGACCGTCTTGTTGGGAAGGCCCCAACAATAGATGAATCCCTTTGCAGCATCATGGTCGAAATCATCGCCCTCGGCATAGGTCGCCAACCCCTCATCGTATATCGAGAACGGTGAGCGGCGGCCGACTACTGTGGCGCAACCCTTGTGCAGTTTGACCCGAACCACTCCGCTTACGAATTCCTGGCTTTGGTCGATGAATGCCTCAAGGCATTCCCGTAGCGGTCCGAACCACAGGCCATCGTATGCGACTTCAGCGAAACGTTGTTCGATGGATTTCTTGAATGCGAGCACGTCTCGGGGGAGGACCAATCCCTCCAGACTCTGATGCGCTTTTATCAAGGTGATTGCAGCTGGGCACTCGTAAATCTCCCTGCTCTTCAAGCCAACCAACCGGTCCTCGACGTGGTCTATGCGTCCGACTCCGTTCCTTCCTGCGATCTCATTCAGATTGGTGATGAGTTCAACTCCGTCCATAAGTTCGCCATCGAGGGCCACCGGTACACCGTTGACGAACTCCACCTCGACATACTCCGGTTCATCCGGGCAGTCCTTGGTTGCAGCAGTCCATTCATAGGCTGCCTCTGGGGGCTCCATCCAAGGATCCTCAAGAACCCCACATTCACAACTCCTTCCCCAAAGATTCTCATCTGTTGAGAAGGGGTTCTCCTTCTTGACTATGATCGGGATGTCTTTCTCTTTGGCATACGCGATCTCATCATCCCTGGTCATCTGCCATTCCCGCATAGGTGCGATTATGCCAAGGTCAGGGTCCAGGGATACGATTCCAACATCGAAGCGCACCTGGTCGTTCCCTTTGGCGGTGCAGCCATGGGCGATGTACTTGGCACCCTCCTCTCTGGCCACATCGACCAAGAGTTTTGCGATCAAAGGCCTGGCTATGGCTGTGCTCAGAGGATAAACGTCCTGATACAGCGCATTGGCCTTCAAGGATGGGAAGATGTAATCCTCGACGAACTCCTCCCGGGCATCTATGGAGTAGGCACTTATGGCGCCTATCCTTTTAGCACGGTCGATGGCATCATCGTCACCAGGGGGTTGCCCAACGTTGATGGATACGGCGATGACGTCTAGGTCGTAATTTTCCTGTAACCATCTTATGGCCACCGATGTGTCCAATCCTCCAGAGTATGCCAAAACGACTCTGTCCTTCTTGATGTCGGAAGTCTGCATCGTAATCCCTCCTGGTATTTTCATGACAATATAAAGCATTGCGTGGTTGACATCAACAATGGCGGGACACTCAGGAATATTGACGCCGGTAACAATGCGGATTACAATGGTGATGTATTTTCGACAGAAGATGTCGGATTTTACAAAGTAGTTATCCAGACTTATGCCGTTATAGTGGTCAATCAGTATTATAACAAACACTGTATAGAATATATGTCTGATATTAGACAATAAACCTAAAAACAAATCCTTGAATCAGTCATATCTTCAGAATATTTGAGGATTGTTGATGTTGAAAGTGGGCATAATCGGAGCTACAGGTTACACAGGCGGAGAGCTCGCACGTCTGTTATGCAACCATCCTAATATGGACTTGGAAGTCATGACCTCCCGTGGCAAGGCTGGAGAAGAGGTCAGCTCAGTCCATGGATACCTAGAAGGATTTGTCGACCTGGAGTTCCAGGAGTCGATCGGTCCCGATGACGATCTGGACCTGGTTTTCCTTGCCACTCCTCATGGCGCTTCCATGGAACATGTGCCCAAACTCATGGATATGGGTGTCAAGGTTGTGGACCTGAGTGGAGACTATCGTCTGGGGGATGCCCAGGTTTACAGCGAGTGGTATGGTAAGGAACACACCGACCAGAAGAATCTCGCCAATGCAGCATATGGGATACCCGAGCTCTTCCGTGATGAGATCGCCGGAGCCCAATTGGTTGCCAATCCTGGTTGTTACCCGACTGCCAGCATACTCGCTCTCGCACCTTTGTTCTCAGGTGGATTGGTTTCTGGGGACGTAATAATCGATGCCAAGAGCGGAACCTCGGGAGCGGGGGCCAGCCCATCCGCCCGCACCCATCATCCAGTATGTGGTGAATCGGTCCTGGCCTACAACACCGGTAAGCACCGCCATCAACCGGAGATCGATATAACTTTACACCGTCTGGGGCCGGGCGGGGGTGTGTTCTTCTCACCCCATCTCGTTCCTTTCGTCAGGGGCATACTGGTGTCCTGCTACCTCAACATCAAGGAGAAATCGGACCAGGCATCCGTACTCAACACCTATCAGGAATTCTATGAAGGAGAACGGTTCGTCAAGGTCACCGATGAGGCGTCAATACGTGATGTCGTCGGATCCAACCGCTGCCAGATCGCCCCAGTAGTTATGGGGCCTGGTAAAGTGGCCGTCTTCGCAAGCATCGATAATCTGGTCAAGGGAGCTTCCGGTCAGGCAATCCAGTGTGCCAATCTGATGTCCGGGCTGCCCGAGCACACTGGGATTCATTTCCCAGGTCTGGGGGTTTGAGAGATGGAGAAGATTGAAGGAGGCATAACCGCCGCTCAGGGTTTCAAAGCAGCCGGCGTCCATTCCGGTGTGAAGTACCGTTCGTTGGATCTCGGAGTCGTGACCTCGGACGTTCCTGCGAAATCATTCATAGGATACACCAGTAACAAGGTGAAGGCAGCGCCGGTCCAGGTGATGATGAAGACCGATCCAAAGGAACTGCAGGCATTCATCATCAACAGCGGCAACGCCAACGCATTGACGGGGAAAAGGGGCATAGAGGATGTTTACACCATGCGTGCCCATGCCGCTTCGGCCTTGGGGATAGAGAACGATGAGCTGATCGGTGTCATATCCACGGGCCTCATCGGTCGTTTCCTCAACATGCCCAAGATACTGTATGGGATCGACCGGGCCTCCAAGGAGCTTGCATATGGCTTCGAGGCCGACAACGACTTCGCCGAGGCTATAATGACCACTGACACCCGTAAGAAGGAGGTCGCATACCGTGTCAAGCTCAACGACGGGAGCCTAATAACCATCGCTGGAGTGGCAAAGGGCAGTGGGATGGTCGCCCCTCATATGAAAGTCCTACATGCCACTACTTTGAGCTTCATTAGCACCGATGCGGTGCTGAGTGAAGGGTTCTTGGACAAATGGCAACAGATATTGGACGAGACCTTCAACATGATATCCGTGGATGGGGACCAGAGCACCAATGACATGTCCGTACTGATGGCCAACGGATTGGCAGGGGGTGAATGGGCCGATGAGGATCCGAACTTCATCGCTGCATTGAAGACGGTGATGGAGGACCTTGCGTACATGGTCGTAGAGGATGGGGAAGGGGTCACGAAGGTGATCGAGGTGGAGGTTCGTGGGGCCAAGAGCCGTGAGTGTGCCGCATCGGCCGTGAAATCGATAATCCGCTCCCCTCTGGTCAAGACCGCAATTTTCGGTTCGGACCCGAATTACGGACGGATAATGATGGCCTTGGGGAACAGCGACTGTGATTTCGAGATAGATGACGTCAAGCTCACCATCGTCGGCGGTGGTATCGAGGTCCCCATCCTGGAATTGGGGACGCCGGTATTCGAGGACCAACGTTCCGTGGACATCGTCCGCATGGCCATGGAAGGCGATACGGTTAAGATTGTCGTGGTCATCGGTGATGGGGAGCACAGTGCCATGGGATGGGGATGTGACCTGTCCTATGACTATGTGAAGATAAACGCGGAGTACACAACGTAGTGATGAAGATGGAATACCTTCCGATCAAGGAACGCTTCCCCCGCCTGGAGGAGCTGCGCGAGAATCATATAGTGATAAAGTTCGGTGGGAACGCGATAAGCGGTCAGAGTGATTTGAAACGCTTCGCCAAGGACGTGGCGATGATGCGTTCCCTGGGTCTTCTCCCGGTGCTGGTGCACGGTGGCGGACCGGAGATAACCCGTGAGATGAAGCTCAGGGGGATAGAGGCCCGCAAGGTCGCTGGTCTGCGCATAACCGACACTCAGACATTGGAGATCGCGGAGTACGTACTGAACCGCATCAACAGGGAGATAGTCAAGGCCTTGAAAGGTGCAGGCGTTGACGCCGTAGGGGTGCCTGGATACAAATCCGGTATGATCCGCTGTAAACGCAAGGAACCCATCCTCGCTTATGATGAGGAGGGCAACCTCTCCACCATAGACCTGGGTCATGTCGGTGATGTCGTATCGGTTGACGGGACTCAGTTGGGTATGATCACAGCATCGGGTATGATTCCGGTCATCTATCCGATAGGTCAGGATGAGGAGGGCGGCCATGTGAATGTCAACGCCGACACCGCCGCCGCCCACATAGCTGCAGCACTGAGTTGCGAGGAGATGATTCTCATCACCGATGTACCAGGAATATTGACGGACATCAACGATTCCGCTTCCCTGATCAAGGAGATATCCATGAAACAGGTTGATGAGCTGATAGACGAGGGGGTGGTGATGGGCGGAATGGTCCCTAAGGTCGAAGCCTGCCGCCTGGCTCTTGAAAAAGGTGTCCGTTCCACCCATATGCTGGGAGGAAAGGACTCCGAGCATCTGTTACGCCAGATACTCGATGGTCAACATCGTGGAACAAGGATAGTCAACGGGTGATATCATGGATATGCAGGAATTGCTCAGGAAGGATTCGACCCACCTTTTCCAGAACTACGGCCGTCAGGACCTTGTGTTCACCCACGGTGAGGCCGAGTTCCTCTATGGGGCCGATGGCCGGGAGTACATAGACCTGGTGGCAGGCATAGCCGTGAACTCATTGGGGCACTCCCATCCCGCCATGACTGCCGCCATCTGCGACCAGGCCTCCCGCCTTGTACACGTATCCAATCTCTACCGCATCAAAGAGCAGGCTGACCTAGCAGAAGCCTTGGCGGCGATATCCCCTGCAGGATTGGACAAGGCCTTGTTCGTGAATTCCGGAGCTGAGGCCAATGAGGCCGCCCTCAAATTGGCGGTCCGCAACACCGGTCGTTCCAAAGTGATCGCCGTGGACAATTCATTCCATGGACGCACAGCCGCCGCTTTGAAGGCTACAGCCCAACCGAAATACCAGGAGGGGTTCGGATGCCTGATGGGAGATTTCGCTCGGTACGTGGAGTTGAACGACATTGAATCATTGAAGGCCGCCTTCGATCAAGATACAGCGGCGATGATGATCGAACCCATCCAAGGAGAGGGAGGCGTCCGCCCCTGTACGATGGAATTCTTCCGTACCGCCCGCGACCTCTGTGACGACCACGGAGCCCTTCTGATATGTGATGAGGTACAGACCGGTGTCGGACGTACCGGGAAGTGGTTCGGTTGTGACCATTATGGAGTGGAGCCGGATGTGATGTGCCTCGCCAAAGGCCTGGGGGGAGGTTTCCCGATAGGATGCATCATGAGCACCGAGGAGCTCTCCCGGACGCTGGCCCCTGGAACCCATGGTACAACATTCGGCGGTAGCCCCTTGGCATCAGCGGTTGCCTTGAGCGTCATAAACACGATATCCTCTGAAGGTCTGGTGCCTGCCGCCATGGATAAGGGCGGCAAGCTGATGGAAGGCATCAGGGGAATGATCGCCGAAGACATGGAGGTCCGGGGAATGGGCCTCATGATAGGCATCGGGATGGGCGACAAAGCGAAGGCACTACAGGAACATTGTTTAAACAACGGAATCCTGGTCAATGTCTGCGCTGGAGATGTCATCCGCCTCGTACCGCCGCTGGTGGTCGGTAGTAAGTCCCTGCAGTGTTTCCTTGACACTCTCGGGTCTTTTATGGAAGATATCTGACACAGTGTCGGATTTTCACAAATATCCTTTTCTTTTGTACTTATTATAACATATTAATACTTGAATCACAATTGTTTCAAACATGAGCAAGATGCAGTCCAAGGAGAGCATCGCCGAAAGGACCCGCGCCTACATTGACTCTCATCCGAGCATCAAGGACTGCGTGTCTAAGGACCTCATCAACTACTCCTCACTCGCCCGGTTGATAATGAAGGAGCTGAAGGTGAGCAACGAGGAGGCGGTCATGATAGCATGCAGACGTTACGCACAACGTCTGGGAGGCAGCGACCATGAGATGGACATTCTAAGGATCCTCAAGGACAGCCGCCTGGAGATGAGGACCAAGCTCTGCATAATCACCGCCAAGAACGATTGGACTGTCATGCATAAGATGGACAACCTTTTCCGTGACCTCTGGAATGAGAAATCTATAGTGCAGGTTGTCCAGAGCACAAGCGCTGTGACCATAATCACCGATAAGATGTTGAAGGACCGTATCATGGACACTCTGGGAAGGTTCAACATAATCAAGGTCCGGGACGACCTGGTGGAGATCGCAGTGAAGAGTCCCGAGGCCATCGTGGACACCAGCGGTGTCATAGCATATCTGATCAACAACCTCTCAGATGCGGGCATAAACATCGAGGAGACCATAAGCTGTCACACCGACACCATTTTCGTTGTCAGCAAGGACAGTATGATCGATGCCTATTCAGTCCTGAGCAGGACCATTCAGAGCGCAGAGGAGACGGTGGGCCAGTCCTAGGCGGTGCGATGCGATGAGGGCCAATTTGAGTTATCGTAGGATACTGGTCATATCGGCAGCATTCTTCTTTCTGGCGGGACTCACCGTTGTGAGCTTCGATGCCGACCTGAACATGCCATTGGTCTCCGGGGCGTTCATAGTCCTGATGGCCCTTCCCTCATATTATGCACTCTGGAGATATCTCGGCTCCAGGAAGTCCGTGATAATGCTGTTGGTCCTGAGTATCCTGCCCCTTTTGGTGGAGGCCCAGGCGATAGTTACCGGTTTCCCGTATGGTGAATTCTCCTACTCGGAAACCATGGGCGGGAAGCTCTTCGGGCTGGTTCCATGGACCGTCGCCTTCGCATACCTCCCCTTGCTCCTGGGCTCTTTCACCATCGCTGCCAGATGGTTCCGTCATCAGCCCCTGTTCTTGATACCGGTCAGCGCGGTT
>SKGM01000032.1 GCA_007117455.1 Candidatus Methanomethylophilaceae archaeon | reverse complement strand
TACGTCTATCACTCTTGCCCCTAGCCGGTTGGCAGCGCTTTCGAAGGAGAGCCTGGTCCTTGTCGAGGGTTCGAAGAACAGGTTCCCGAGTATCCTCCCTTCCAAAGCCTTGCTTACCTTCTCACCCTTGGCGTAAGGGAGCATTTCACGCGACCGTTCCAGTATCTCTTCGATCTGGTCCCTGGTGAAGTCACGGATGGAGACGACGTCCATGTCCTTAAAATTCATAAGCCTCGGACATGAATGCCGCCCAGGGATATTTTACTTCTTCGCTACTCCTCCTTCCACCTGGTCAGCACGGTTCCCAGGGCGGCGAAAACAACCGCGAGTCCGCTGATCACCGCCAGGTTGAACCAGGCTCCGGCCATGTTCCCGTATATCATGGAGTCCCTCAATCCCTCCGCCAGATAGGTCAGCGGGATGAACTTGGCTATGGTCTGGAGATATTCGGGCATCACCTCCAATGGGAAGAAGATCCCTGCGAGGAACATCATCGGGAACGTCACCGCCCCCGCCAGAGCTCCAGCGCCCTGTTCGTCCTTGATCAGCCCTGCTGCGGCCATCCCCATGGATGTGAACAGAGCGGTACCTGCCAGTATCAAGGCCAGGGTCATAAGGTTCACAGTAACGGCGATATCGAAGAGGTAGACACCGATCGCCCATATAAGCACCAATGAGATGAAACTGATTGTCATCTGCCACATTATCCTACTGGCCAGCCATTCCGGTCTCCTCAATGGGGTGGTCATCATCTTACGGAATATCCCGCGGTTGCGGTATTCGACGATGGTGAAGATCATGTAATTCACGGTGCTGTTCATTATCGTCAGAGCCAAGACGCCAGGTAGGAAGAAATCCAGGAATTCGAACCTCTCGGATACCAATGACTCCTCTTCAACAGAGATGAGGGGCGTCACATTCTTCAAACCCGGATCCATCTGTTGGACGGCAGCATTGATTATGCTGTACAGGGTTATCGCAGACTGTGAACTAGGGTCCTTCCTGAACTCCAATACGGCACTCTCATTCGCACTGAGGTTGGCACCGAAACCGGAAGGGATCGTCAAGAAAGAGGTCAGGCTATTGTCCTTTATCACCTGGTCAGCATCAAGGGTCGTGTTAACCAACCTGACGTTGACCACCCCCGTTGCCCTCAGGCTTTCCAAGAGGTCCCTGGATTCATCGGAGTCATCGTGGTCCTGTACGTATAGGTTGAAAGTGCCGGTCCCGCCACCGGAGTATATCGCCCCGAAGAGAAGCATCAGGACGATCGGGAATGCGAATGTCCAGAATATCGCTTCCGGAGACCTTTTGAACTCCAGTACAGTGGCTTTGAAATCCACCAGGGCCCTACTCCTCATCTTCCTCACCTCCTCTGAGCTCCTCCCCCGTGAGCTTAAGGAACACATCCTCCAAGGTGCTCTTCTTGATTATGACCTCATCATAATGCACCTCAGCGTCGTCCAGGATGTTGAGTATATCCGCTATTCGTCTCGAGTTGTGGATGGGGACTTTCAGGTTGTCCTCCATCAGGGAACAGTCCGGGAATCGGCCTATGAGGGCCTCAAGGCCCTTGTCGCCGGCGGCCTTGACGATAGCCACAGGGTCGGCCCCATGCTCATTTATTATCTCCCGCGGGGTACCCCGGCAAATTATCCTCCCCTTGTTCATGATGCAGATGTAATCGGAAAGGGCCTCAGCCTCCTCCATGTAGTGGGTGGTCAGGAGGACGGTCTTTCCTTGATCCCTCAGTCCTTGGACCATCCTCCATACGTCTCTTCTCGCACCGGGGTCGAGACCGGTGGTGGGCTCATCCAGGAACACTATCTCCGGATCGTTCACCAGGGACATCGCGATACCCACCCTCTGTTTCATACCCCCGGAGAGATTCTTGAAAAGCTCCTTCTTGCGCTTCTCCAGTTTGACCCATCTCAGAAGCTCTTCGGTGTCCACAGGGTCATCGAACATCCCTGCGAAATAATCGACGTTCTCTTTCACCGTGAGGCGGTCGAATGCATTGAAACCCTGTGGAAGAACACCGACCCTCCTCTTGATCTTCGATGACTGCTCGAGTCCCATTCCCAGTATGCGGACCTCTCCAGCACTCGGGGTGCGGAGGCATTCGAGGATCTCCACGGTGGTGGTCTTCCCTGCCCCGTTGGGACCTAGCAGGGAGAACACCTGCCCCTTCCGGACGGTGAAATCTATACCGTCCACGGCAATCAATTCTCCGTATTCCTTACGGAGGCCCTTGACCTCAATATGCCCCTCCGACATTGCTCAGTTTACTATGTCGATGATATTTAATCCCTACCTTGACATAATTCATAGGCTGATAGTTTGATATACGGTGAGCATGGTAGCTGAGGCCATGGAGATCCTCCACCGCTCCCACCTTGCCAGGATATGCGTCTCAGAGGTCGCTGGCGTCAGTGTTTCAACCCCTTTGTTGATAGTGTCCGGCTCAGAGGAAAGCATGGGCATCAGGGCCGAAGGCATCTCCAGGATAATCCATTGGGGTGAACTCAGGATAATAGGGGACCAGAAGATCACACCCCCTGTCGCAATGGGTTCAGGGGCCGTATGCCATCACGATCAAGGACTGACGTCCATCAGGCTGCCACTCCCGGAGGACCTGGAGGGTCTCAAGGGCAAATCCATGGTCATAGTGGAGAACATGTTCGAACTGAGGAGGGACCCCAAGGCAATGGCCTCAAGCCTGTCCGAGGTCAGGAGGGTATGTGGCCCTGAGACATTGCTGATGGCCACAGGGATAGCCGAACCCTCGAACATGGCCCTCCTGTTCTATATGGGTGTGGATGTCATCGATGACACCCTTGCAAAATCCATGGCCGCCCGTGGGATACTACTCAGGCCGGAGGGCAGGTTCCATAGCGATGCGCCTCTGGAGGAGTTGGAGAGGGCCAACCAGGGTATGATGCAGGAGGAGCTGGAGTTGGTAAAGGCATTCCTGGTCAAGGACCGGTTGAGGGAACTGGTGGACCAGAGGGCCTGTTCCTCACCCTCCAACGTGGTGGCGTTGAGGTCATTCGATTCAAAGTGCTGGGAAAACACTGAGGAGTATGTGCCGGTCATAGGGACCAGGTTCGCATGCAACACTCCTCAATCATTGTTCCGGCCCGATGTGGTCCGTCATCGTACCAGGGTCTTGCAGAGATACCGGGCCCCAGCCCACAAGAGGATACTGGTACTTCTGCCATGTTCCGCCAAGAAGCCCTATTTCACATCGAGGAGCCACAGACGCTTCATCGAGGCCATTAGGAGCGGTGACCACTTCAGTCTGGTGCACGAGGTCATCGTGACCTCTCCACTGGGACTCGTCCCACGTGAGCTGGAGACCTTCTATCCAGCCGCTCATTACGACATCCCTGTGAGCGGGGAATGGACATCGGAGGAGGTCTCGATGATAAACGGTATGTTGAAAAGCTATTTGGAAACGAATCACTACGACCAGGTATTCTCCCATCTCGGGGACGACGGCCTCCTGACCCAGGGGATAGAGTTGACCGATACCTCCTTGGGATCCCCTGGATCCGATGAGGCCTTGAGGAATCTGGATGACGGAATCAGGAGGGCATGCTCTGAGCATAAGCGGGTCCCAGGGATGATCGACAGGGTCAATACCATGGAGTCGATGCTCCGTTATCAGATGGGCGATGTTGGCCCGGCACTGATCGAAGGGTGCGAGGTAATCGGCAAATACCCCTATTGGAAGGTTATGGAGGGTAAACGTCAGCTGGCCATGCATACCCCTGACCGAGGCATGGCATCCCTCACCATCGAGGGTGCCGATAGGATCCTGGCAGAAAAAAGGAACCTCGTCCATATAGAGGATTTCAAATTGAAGGGTAATGTATTCGCTGTAGGCGTTTACGAGGCGGACCCTCTCATAAGAATCGGTGATGAGGTGGTCGTGGTACAAGGTGATAGTGTGGCCGCAGTCGGGGTCGCCCAGATGAGCGGCTCAGAGATGGTGGCTTTGTCTCGAGGCATAGCTGTCAAAGTGAGACACAAGAGCAAGTGATCACTTTCGCCCCCCTCTCCCGTAATCGTTCAAATACCCCATTGGCGATGATATCTTGACAACGGGAGAATGTCGCATCCCCGTTAGAAGCATCCCAAACCCGCAGGCGAGGGGTTCATCCCACCCCTGCCTGCATTTTTCTGTTTTCCATTGAGAAGTTATGGTGCAGGCGCCGGGATTCGAACCCGGGCTGTTGGCTGACCTCATCCTCGGGAGGATATGGAAGGCCAAAATCCTAACCAGACTAGATAACACCTGCCTGGATGACTGTAAAAAGAATCTTCTATTTAACCATGGCGTTCTCCAAAGCTTACGATGGGAATGCCAATATTAATTTATGCAGACCCATCAATTCCAATGCGATGCCGATCAATCTGCGCAGGGTATCCTCATTGATCCCCAAGGCCGAAGAGGCCAAGACCAGCCTTTCACAGGCTTTGGGCGACATCCGCCAGATTGAGGATGAGGAATCAGCACGGGAGTTCCTTCGCAAGGCCATGGCGGCGATAAAGGAGGAGGACTTATCCGAGCAGCCGATGGAGCTTCTGCAATCAGCCGCCGAGGCGTGCATAGACCTCGGCCTGATGGAGGAGGCGGACCGTATAACGAGCACGCTCCTCGAGCAACACCCCTGCCAGACAAGGTCATCCATACTCAGGGCCAAGCTTATGGAGACCCAAGGGGATTTCCGGGAATCAGCCCGGATACTGGAGGACATGCTGCACAATGAACCCGGAAACGGGATGCTCTACATGGAGTTGGGTAAAGCACTCATCCAGACCGGGGACACCATCCGGGCGAGGGAGGTACTCCGGAAGGCAGTGGAGAACGACTCGCAACTCCTTGAGGCATATGACCTTCTGATAAAGATCGGCGACTCATTGCACTGGAAGGCCCATAAGGCGCTGGCACTTCTTGACAGAGGAGATATAGAAGGCGCCAAACCCCTGGTCTCCCTGAAACAGAAGGACGCCTCCGATCCCGTGGTCCTGATGGCACTGGCTGAGATTTCCCGGACCCAGGGCGATGTGGAATTGGCCAGGGAACTGACCAATCGCGTCCAGTCCATGGATACCCGGGACCCTCATCAAATGCTCTCCGCCGCCTACCGCCTGGCCAGGGCCGGGCTGCTGGATGAATCCATAGTCCTTTACAGGAGGATACTGGACCATGACCCTTACAACTCCCGGGCTTGGTACGGTATAGGCAGTGCCAACTTCTACATGAACCGCTTCGAAGCCTCACTGGAGGCGGTGAGGAAGAGCTTGGAGATCGAGCCGGACCTGAAGGCAGCGAAGGTCATGCTAATAAAAGACCTCGGTAGTCTGAGAAGGTCCAAGGAGGCTGTGGATGAGGCCGTCGACTATCTGCAGGACTGCAAGGATGATGACATCCGCATGGAGATCATCGAGGCCCTTGTCAGGTATTGCCCCGGGGATGATACAGCAGGTGTCATAAACAACATGATCGAGGTCCGGGGCGATGACCCCTCACTTCTGGCCCTCCGTGTCGAGAACCTTATCTCCCAAATGAGGATCAACGATGGCCTTCGGAACCTGGAATCGGCACTGAAGACCTATCCAAAGGACAGCAGGCTCCGGCATCTCAAGGCCAAGACCCTATGGGACATGGGCGACTCCAAGAAGGCCCGGAAGGACCTGGAGTCAGTTCTTTCCCGTGATCCCCGTCACATGCCCTCTCTACTTCTTATGTTGGAGGTCCATAAGGCCGATAAATCCTATCCAGAGGTCATCCAGGTGGCGGACCGCATACTCTCCATACAACCGAGGAACATCGATGTCACAAAGGACAAGGCGGTGACATTGGACGCAATGGGTATGCATCAGGATGCCATCAGGACATTCAGACAGGCCCTGAGTTGGGGCACAAGGGACATCCAGCAGGCAAACGAGGTTCTAGCTGCTTTGCTTGGTTCGGATAGGTTTCAGGACGCCCTCGAACTCGCGGACGCGGTCTTGGAGAGGCAGGACCACGACAGTATGTTCTGGAGGCTGAGGGGGAACGCACTATACGCGCTCGAGCGCTACACCGAGGCCAAGGACTCCTACGCCCAAGGTCTGGAGATAGATCCAGATGATCAATGGCTTTGGTTCTCCAAGGGTATGTCCCAGGAGCGTCTAGGTAGGTACCGGGAAGCTATAGAATGCTATGACCGGGCTATCGTGCGTGACCTGGAGAATGTGGAGTTCTGGATGTCCAAGGCCCTCTGCCTGGAATCCCTGAATCTTAATGTGGAGGCGCTGAAGTGCCTGGACCAGGTTTTGAGGGTTAAAGGCGGCCACCGCTTCGCCCTCCTTCACAAAGGCTTGCTTTTGGCAGAGATGGGCCGTATCGAGGAGGCACTGTTCTATTTCAACAAGGGCAATGAGGTGACCAGGAACGACCCGAAGATACTCGGCTATCTGAAGGATTGCCATATGAGACTGGGTAACAATGAGGAGCTTGTGGAGGTCACAAGGAAGTTACTCAGGATAAACCCAGAGAGCGTGAAGGACATGTTGGACCTCGGCAAGGCCCTCCAGGCATTGGAGAACGATACCGAGGCCCTGCAGTACTTCGATATGGCACTGGAGCTCCGTCCCGCCGACCGTTCGATAATCGAGATGAAGAGGACGTCGGTTCGCCGTAGCGGTGACCCGGATTCCCTGAGGAAGCTGCTCCAGGATGTTCTGAAGGCCGATCCTTTGGATCGCGGAGCACGTATGGAGTTGGCAGAGCTGCATATCCGAACGGGGAATCATTCCGACGCCATACGTGTAATAGACGATCTGGATGTACTCAAGGACGATCCGCAGTCCCAGATGTTGAAGGGGGATGCGCTGCAGGCTCTGGGCAGGTATGAGGAGGCGGTCCAATCATACAACCGTTCATTGGAGACATTGCCAAACAATGTCCAGGTAATAATCAAACTGGCCAAGGCTTTGAGCGCCCAGGGTCGATTCGACGAGGCCTTGAAACGCCTGGATGAGGCCATCTTCCTTGAGCCCCTGAACTATGGAAGCCAGTGGCTGAAGGTAAGGATATTGAAGGAGAGCGGAAGGCGTGAGGAGGCCAAGGCCCCCTTGAAAAGGCTTTTCGAGCTGGATCCCCGGGACAAGGAGGTATGGATGGAGGCCGCCACCCTATGGGAGGAGCTTGGCGATCGCCATGCAGCCGTCCGGTCCTTGAACAAGGCTATCGCCAACGGCGCTGAGGGACTTCACCTGAGGTTGGCGGAGAACCAGTTGGCCATCGGGGAAGAGGAGGAGGCCCTGGAGTCCCTGTTGTTCGCGACCAAATACGACCCTCGCAGCCAGAGGGCCTGGTCCCTCTTGGGGGCGCAGCAGTTCAAAGCGGGCATGACCTCCCAGGCCAAGGTATCCTTGCAGAAGGCTATCCGCTTCGACCCCCAGGACAGACAGGCAATTTTGACCCTTGCGGACCTCGAGTCGTCATTGGATAAGAAATCCAAGGCCATGGCGAATTACGACAAGGCTTTCGCACTCGATAACAAGGACCCCTATCCGATGAGGAGGAAGGCCAAGCTGCAGACGGCCCTGCGTCAGTTGGAGAATGCGATGATGAGTTGGCAGACCGTGCTGACTTTGAACCCTGGCGATGTCGAGGCCCGGGAGGGTATAGAGGAGATCAAAAGGCTACAGGATGAGGCGGCAGCAGCCGCAGCGGCCAAGCAGAAGACTCAATAGTTCTCCATCTGCGACTTCATGAACTCTCTGAGGAGGCAGGTGGCATAATTGCCCTTGGTCAATGAGAAGCTGAGGATGTAACCGTCATCCACGTGCTCGGTCTTAAGTGATTCATAGGGGCAGAGCACCTCCCTCCGACTCCCCTTAGAGCTGCATCGCTGGGCATCAGGGACTTTGAAATCATCGGGTCGGAGGCACTCCGTCTCGACCACCGCCCTCTCTATCTCGCCCATCTCCCCCTCAGCGTAACGGCTCTCGCTACCGAATAGGACCGCACTGATGAAAGCCTTGCCAGCTCTGACCTGGTCGGTCACCAGGTCGATGTTTCCCTGTGTCACCTCGATCGGCCTCTCGTGTATGGGGACCCTCTTCTCACCCATCGGCAGCACCATGTCTCCGACTATGGGCTCCTGTAGGGGGATGCCACGGCGCATCCTCTCGCTCAATATGCGGTTGAACATGTAGGATTGATAGGCATGGACGAACATCATCTGCAGATTGTCAGGCAGCTGCCTTATGGCCCCGGCGTAATCCTCGGGTCGACGCGCAAGGTGCTCCACCAATGTCCGCTCGAAATTCATGTTACGCGGGAAATCATCGAGCAGGTCATCCCGGCCGTCCGGCTGCTCGAGCTCCTTCCGGTATGATGCGGCATGCTCATCCTCATGCTTCGAAGGGTGGGAGAGGTATGTAACGACCGCCCCCCGCATATCCCCCTTCACTATGGATCTACCCACCAGGTGGGTTATCGGTCGGCTGACTCCGAACCGTTGCACACCGAAGTAGTTGGGGAATCCGCCCAGTTCATCGAGTTGAACCCTACAGTGCTCCACGTCATCCTTGAGGTCCTGGCCCTCAAGGACGCACTCACGGACCTTTACACTGAACCGATTGCCTATGAGGTCACCGATGCGCACAGGGCGTGATGCCTGATACACATCATCGATCCAGATATCATCCATCTCCAGCTGTTGCAATTCCTGGGGACCGATCTCGAATGACATGAGCTGACTAGTTATCGCCCTCTTGTCCTTGGTGCCTGCAAAGCCTATCCGGTTACGTGAGATGCGCAGGGAACGGGCCAGTTGTTTGACCAGCCGGTTCATCTCCCAGTTGCGGACGGTCACCCTGGCGATGCTGTACCTCCCCTCATCCTTGGGCGGAGGCAGGTCGGATATCTCATCCACGATGAAATCCTCGGAGAAAACCTTCAATCTGCCGCCGGTGCCGCGGCTGTCGCTATGATAGAATTCCAGCCCTATGTCCTTCTCCGCGGTCCCACATGGGGAGGGCGTCATGTTCAGGATTGGCCTGCGATGGATTCTCGGGCGGCCTGGAAATCAGATACCAGGGCATCGGTAGCCCGCTTGAACGCTTCCAGAGCGTCACCGCTGCTGACCGTGACCATGATGACAGGTATCTCGAGTTCAGGATGCACATCTGTGAACTCGACATCCAGTACGTTCTGGTCCTCTATCAGCTTTCCGAGCACGGGGTTGATGATGGTCATGTCAGGGTCCTTGACACCCACATGGATGGTGTCGCCGGTCCTCTCAATAAGCTGGAGCTCCATGGTTCCACGATACCGGTCGGATTCTTAAAACTTTGCTGACGACCCCTCATCGACCATCGTAGCCTGGGATCTGTACATGGAGATCAGTTCATTCGCGGTCGTGGCCTGCTCAGCCGTCTTATCGTCCCTGACCTTCCCAGTGAACCTCGGGAACCTCAGGGCGAGCCCTGAACCTTCCGGTAAGAGGCCCTCCGCGGCGGTGTGGGTGGGACTCAGACTGATCTCCGCCCCCATTACCTCCAGGACCACCGCGGGCTCGAACCAGTGGTCCGCTTCCATACGGGTCCTGAGATGGGAGGGGGGAGAGGGGGACTGATGCCCCTCCAACATGCCTGGTAGTTCAGCCAGGAAGGCATCGTCGAATCCGCTGCCAAGCTTGCATAGGGTCTGGAACACGCCTGCCTCAGTGTCATAGATGGCCATCAGAAGGGCACCGTACACTCCTTTCCTCTTGCCCTTTCCAGTGTAGGCCCCCACGACAACCAGGTCAAAACTGTCATTTAGGTCCCCGCGGTAGTCCTTCTTGTATTTTATCCAAAGGAAACCCCTGTTCCCCGTACGGTATATGGATCCCTCGGCGATCGATTTTGCCATTATGCCCTCGCATCCCGCCGCGAGGGCGTTCTCGAAGAAGAGTTCAGCCTGGGAAAGCTCATCAACGACCTGCATATGAGAGAACATCAGTGAATCCGTCACCTTGATCTTGGACTCCATGGCCTTCCGTCTTTCAAGGAAGGGCCTTAGGGTGAGGTCCTCACTGTCAATCTTCAAGCAGTCGAAGAGGAAGAGCCTTACTGGATACTCCTTCACCGCCTCCTCCATACCGAACTTCCGGCGGCGATGTGCGACCTCCTGGAATGGTAGGAGCTTACCCGTCTTGAGGTCTACAGGCACGCACTCGCCCTCAAGTATCGCCTCCTGCCCTGAAAAGGCCTCCCTGAGGGATTCCACGACATCCGGGAAGTTTGCGGTAAGGTCTTCCAGGCGCCGGGAGTAGAGTGTTACCTTGTCGTTGTCTATGTGCGCCTGCACTCTTATCCCATCGTACTTGTACTCCAGGGCGCAGCCCCCTCCCAGTTTCTCCAATATCTCCTCCATTGATGGTAGCCTCTCCGCCAGCATGGACCTCACCGGTCTGCCCACTTGAACCTCGATGCCGTGGACGCCTTCGATGCCGTCCTTAGCCAGACGCTCGGCCACGAATCCGATGTCGGAACTCACATTGAAAGCCCTCTCGACATCCTCACGGTCCTCCTTGACCCCGAATGCTGATGCCAAGGCATCCAGTATTGTCATGGAGGCCGCTCCCACCCTCATCCTTCCGGTCACTGTCCGGCACAGATAGCGAGCCTCCAAGGGGCTGGCGTCGTGCAACAGGCTGGTCAGGAGGCGGATCTTCTTGGTCTGGGAGTTGCGCCCCTCAGCGGACTCGATGCCTCTGAGGTTCTCGACCACCCTCTGCAGGGTGAGTGGCTGGGAGAACAGGTTGGTCTGCACCCTCTCCGAGGCGACCCTCTCGGCCACAGAGCCCAGGTCCCCCTCTTTCATCCAGAGGTCATTCACGTACCTGTCCTGTAGGCGTGAGGCGTCTATCACCGCCTTCAGTATCATCTTGTCCGCCATGCCCATCTTCTCGGTGACGTAGTCCGGATTGAGCTTCCCCTGGGTCAGATAGACGACCTGCCTAAGTTCTGAGGGCTCCAAATTACGGTAGAACTCTGCTAGTATGGAGGTCATCTCCAATCTACTGCTGGTGGACTCCAGACGGTCATACGTTGACGCCAGCTCGGAGTAGAGCATGTCCCCGATAAGGCGGAGTCCTCTATTAATCATAACGTTGCCTTCAAGCGAACCGTGATAGCGAGCTCTGCGACCTGATGCTCTCTTCCATCTGTCTTCTGGCCCTCAGTTCGCGATCGAGTTCCTCCAGCCTCTTCTTCATCCTCCTCTCTTTACTGAGGGAGGAGTTCTGGAAAGCCTCGTCCCGGGTTCCGACCGCCACGAGTACCTGGACCACGCCGTCCTTGAAACGTCCCGTCCTGCCCCTTCTCTGAATGCTGCGGATCTCTGAAGGTACTGGTTCGTAGAAAAGCACCATGTCGGTGTTGGCCACATCCAACCCCTCCTCTCCTACTGATGTGGCCACCAGTACATTGACATCACCATCCCTGAATCGCCTCAGGACCTCGGCCTGACCCTTCTGTTTCAGTCCGTCGGTCCCCGCTTGACCTATCAACCTCCCCACCTTCGCTGACTGGATGCGGGAAAGTTTGTCGGCGACCATCTCGCAGGTGTCACGGTAGTGGGTGAACACCAGTACCCTCGATTCAGGTGAATCGTCCAGTTGACGGCTGACCAGGGTCATCACCCTTGAGACCTTGGGGTGCTCGGCATTGGTTTTTGCCAACCTCTCCCTGAGGCGGTCATATCCAGGGTTGGCCAGTAGTTCTCGGGTGGCGCGACTGGCATCATCGCTTGCCTTCTCGTCCTCCAGTCGGTCGAGGAACCGGGTGAGCGGCGTGGTGCCCTGGGTCTCAGCCAGGCCGATGGCGTGCAGGAGCTTCATGGCGATGGCCTGCACCGTAAGGCCACGGAACACCGTGTACGATCCCTTCTCATGGGCGGCCCTCGCCTGAAGCATCCTGCCCACGGCCAGTAGCCTCTTGGCGCTCGCGTTCCTCCGATCCTCGATCATCCTCAGACCGACCAACTCATCAAGATACTTGTCGAGCATCCCTCGCAACTCATCGATGATGGTTCCAAGTTCCTCTGGGATATGCACCGTGACCGTCTTCATGTCGATGGAGTGGATGTAAGGGGCCACGTCAGGGTCCTCCTCGGTCCTCACCTCTATCCTGAACAAACGGAGATTCTCACAGACCTCCATGATGCGCTTCGCATCGCTACCCGGGGATGCGGTTATGCCCATGCTAAGGCCGGTCTTGCCTGCCCAGTGTTCGGCCACACGGACATACGCATAGTTGCCCACTCCGCGGTGGGCCTCGTCGTAGACGATTATACTCACATCATCCAAACCATAACGTCCTCTGTCAAGGTCATTCGCAGTGGCCTGGGGCGTGCAAATCACAACCTGGTTGGATTCCCATGCCGCCGCCCTCTTATCCGGCGCAGTCTCCCCGGTCATCGATCCCACCTTGACATTGGGCAGCAGATCCTGGAGAACGTCCCGGTGCTGCTCGACCAGCGGTTTGGTGGGGGCCAACACCAGTGCCCGACCTCCTTTTTCATGGAGCACCTCAGCTATGGTACGGAGGGCCACTATGGTCTTGCCCATCCCTGTAGGTATGACGACCAGGGCGGATTCCTTGGCGCAGATGCGTGCCAAAGCGGTCTGGTATTCCCGCTCCTCCACGGCTCCGTTCCTGATGAGGGGATGGGTGACGTGCACGAATCTGAGATGTATTGGATATAAAAATAGAATAGGTAAGGGGGATTGAAAATGGTTTCAGTTGCAGCCGCTGCCGCAGGAACCGCACGCGTTAACGTTGGGGTTCTCGATGGTCAGGCCGGTACCCATCTGAGGGTCATCGATGAATTTGATGACGCACTCTTCAAGAGCCTCTGCGGCCTCTTGGTCATAGTAGAATGAGAATCCATCGAGGGCAATCTCGGTGTCTCCCTCCTCCTTCTCAGACTGGAACTTCATTCCGAACTGAGGGCCGGAGCAGGCCATCCCTGCCAGGTATATCTTGACGCCCTGGCCTTGTTTATCGTTCTTCTCTAGCAATTCCTTCAGGAACTTTTGAGCTTCAGGAGTGACTTCCACCAATTTAGTTCACCTGTTCGGAAAAAACAATGCCGTTATATAAACAAGTTCCCCAGTTACCAAATCGCATTTCCGTCCTCGAAAGGATATTATCCGCAGTGAATGATTGTTGTATGATAACATGGAAGGCTTCCACGAACTGGAGATATGTGGGGCGAGGATAGTGATCGATGGGGGCAGGGCAGAGGTCACAAGCCCGCCCAAAGTGTCAAGGTGTCCGATGAGGGCCAGGGTCTATGGGACGGAAAATGAGGATGCCGATTCAGTACTGGCGACCTTAAAGGCTAACGTGGAGGAGTGGGGGATGTTCACCTCTGAACGCCGCCTCAGGACCGAGGAGAGGACGGTCTCATTCGGCACCTCGGAGATATTCAGCGATGCTCTGAGGGACGGTCTCCTGGACTGTGCGGTGACCGTCTGTGAGGGAGCAGGCACGTTCATCGGGACCGATCCCCAGATCGTGCAAGCCGTCGGGGCGCACATGACCGGAATCCTAAGGACCACACCTATACCAGCGATCCAGGAGGGTTTGAGGGAAGGCGGATGCGAGCTCCTTGATGAGGAGGGCACCATAGATCAGATGGCAGGACTCCTCAAGGCCGCCTCTCTCGGCCATAAGCGCATCGGGGTCACATTGATGGGCGCTGAGGCCTTGAAGGCCCAGCCTTTGAAGTCAGCCGGTTTGGAATTGGGCGTGGAGACCGTCCTGGCCGGCGTGCACACATCCGCGGTCTGCGGTTTCACGGCCGAGATGCTCGTCTATTTCTGCGATATCCTACACCTATGTGCATCCGCCCAGCTGTGGAAGAAGGTCGGTGCCAAGGCCATGATCCAGATGGGCACCGGGATCCCGGTCATGGGTATGAGCGCCATCGGCAAGAGGTTGATACTGAACAGGGCGATGGCCATAGACGACCCTCTGCTGGTGATGAAATCGGCTCTGCCACGGGACGACCTTGGTGAGCAACCGCGCCCCCTCTATCAACCGGATTGCGCCACCGACCTGTTGTCAAAAGAATAGAAAAATGTTGATTGAGCGCTCAGGGCGCTCATAAGATGTTTATCTTGCGCGGAGCGGGCTCAGGGTCGGCGGTCTTCAACAGGACCTCGAGGATCCCGTTGTTGTATTCCGCCCTCGCTGAGTCCTGGTCGACCTCCGCCGGGAGCCTTAGTTCCTTATGGTACTTACGGCCCTCGGTGTCCACAGAGACGGTCATGGACCGCTCGGTGGTCTGGAGGTCGATGTCCTCCTTGGACACCCCTGGGAGTTCCACGATGATGCGCAGCTCATCACCCTCATGGGTGACATCTGCGAATGGTTCCCTGACACCCTCCCTCCTCTCAGGAAGGGCGTCTTCGCCCACACCGCTACCGAACTCACGTACATGAGGGACACCGTCTGGACCACGGTACATGGTATATCCCCACACCCGGGCCCCGGGGGTGCCCTCCTTGGTGCCGAGGAACCCTTTGAACATCCGGTCCATCCGGTCCTCAACGTCTTCCAGTCCAAACCTTCGGAACAATTCGTCCCATTCTCTCATCCATATCACCTCACGTAGTTCATCTTCTCTCCGAGCTCAGTCATGCGACGGAGCTCCCTCTTGGAATGCGGCTGGACCGCCTCCAGGGCCTTCTGGAAGTAGTCCATGCCGATCCTCTTCTTTTTCAACTCATCGTCGTCGGGTATCTCACCGGATTCGACTATCTCCTTCACCGCCAGCATGACCGCCTCGTTCACGACCGCGCCCAGGTCGGCGCCGCTGTACTCCTCGGTCCTCTTGGCGATTTCATCAAGGTTGATGTCGTCTGCCAGGGGCTTGCCTTTGGCGTGGATCTCCAATATGGACCTCCTCGCCTCGAAGTCAGGCAGGCCGATGTAGATGCTCTTGTCGAACCTTCCTGGACGGAGGAGTGCGGGATCGACGATGTCCGGTCTGTTCGTGGCCGCTATCACCACCACGTCATGAAGGGTCTCCAGTCCGTCCATCTCGGTGAGCATCTGCGATATCACCCTCTCGGTGACCTTGCTGTCCTCACCACCACCCCGGGTGCCGGTTATGGAGTCGATCTCATCCATGAATATCACACAGGGCGATGCCTGTCTGGCCTTGCGGAAGGTCTCACGGACCGCCTTCTCCGACTCACCGACCCACTTGCTGAGGAACTCCGGACCCTTGACGGATATGAAGTTGGCCTCGCTCTCCGAGGCCACAGCCTTTGCGAGCATGGTCTTACCGGTACCAGGCGGACCGTAGAGCATTATGCCCCGCGGCGGTGTGGCATGCATATGCTCGAACACCTTGCCGTACTTCAGAGGCCATTCCACGGCCTTCTTCAGTTCCGTCTTGGCCTCTTCGAGGGCACCGATCTCATCCCATTTCAGGGAAGGCCTCTCGATGAGCACCTCCCTGAGGGTCGACGGCTGCATCTCCTTGAGGGCGTTGCGGAAGTCCTCCTTCTTCACATGTATGGAGTTGAGGACCTCCACCGGTATCTCCTCCACATCAAGGTCGAGCTCAGGGAGGATCCTCCTCAGCGAGGCCATCGCGGCCTCTTTGCATAGTGCCGCCATGTCCGCCCCGGCATAACCATGGGTCATCTCGGAGAGACGGACCAGGTCGACATCCTCCTCCAACGGCATTCCCCGGGTGTGGATTTGGAGTATCTCCAATCTGCCATCCTTGTCCGGGATGCTGATCTCGATCTCCCGGTCGAACCTTCCAGGTCGGCGAAGAGCCTCGTCCAGGGCGTTGGGGCGGTTCGTGGCGCCGATGACCACGACCTTACCGCGGCTCTCAAGTCCATCCATGAGCGAGAGCAATTGGGCGACGATCCGCCTCTCCTGCTCACCGGTGACCTCGTCCCGCTTGGGAGCGATGGAGTCTATCTCATCGATGAAGATTATCGAGGGGGCGTTGTCCTCCGCCTCCTTGAATATCTCCCGGAGACGCTCCTCGCTCTCACCATAGAACTTGGACATGATCACCGGTCCGCTTATGGATATGAAGTTGCTGCTCGTCTCACCGGCGACTGCTTTTGCCAACAGGGTCTTCCCTGTACCAGGTGGTCCGTGCAGCAGCACTCCCTTGGGAGCCTCGACTCCGAGCCTTCGGAACAGTTCGGGGTGTTTGAGGGGCAGTTCGATCATCTCCCTGACCCTCTTGACCTCATCACCCAGGCCTCCGATGTCCTCATAGGATATCTTGGGGACCGAACCGGTCTCCTTGGCCGGCTTCTCGGATATCTTCACCTCGGTCTCACGGGTCATGAGTACCGCTTCGGCCGCCGGGCTGAAGGAGGTGACAACCAGGTCGATCTTGTTGCCCATCACACTCAAGGTGAGTATGTCGCCCTTGGCGAATGCCCTTCCTTCCATAGCCTGGCTCAGATACTGCTCACCGCCCTGGATACGTAACTGCTCCGTGGGTGCGAACTGTATCTTGGTCGCATCCTTCACGGTAACCTTCTTGATGTCCACACGCTCATCGATGCTCGTTCCAGCATTGCGCCTGGTCGAACCGTCGACCCGGATCACTCCTCTGTTGGCATCCTCCGGGCCACCGCGTAGGACCTTTGCTACCGTTCTCTTCTTACCATCGATCTGGACTATGTCGCCTGCTTTCAGGTCCAATATGTCCATTATCTCCGGGTCTATCCTGGCGATGCCTCTGCCCGCCTCATGCGGTCTCAGTTCCGCAATCTTCAATGCTTTGTCTTTGTTAGCCATCTTGATCCACCTCCTTTCTTGGGGTATTGCTTCTTTCTTCCACTTCCATCTCCAGCATCTGATCCAGCATGTCCATGCATTCATCCGTGTTCATGGACAGCCTCTTGGCGATCTGTTCCATCGTCAATCGGGGATTGTTCAATATCTCATAGAGCAGAGACCTGGCGCGATAATGCTCCTCCTCAAGTCCCATGATGGAACCGGCGGTGGCGATCACGCTGCGCCTCCGGTCCACTATCTCAGACCTTCTCCTCTCCAACTCCTCCAGCTCATCATCTATCAAGGCCACCAGGTTGCGGGCCTCCATCACGTCATTGAACTTCCTCTCCTTCCTCACCTCTTTACGTACCCGGTCCTCGGGCCTCACAAGGCGGGCGGAGAACATGCCGTCGCGCATATCCACCACCAGGGTGAACTCCGAGGTTGTCACATACTGCTTCCGCTCAGGGCCCCGTTTGCTGCTCTCACTGTAACTGCTGACCAAACCGCTCTCCTCAAGCATGTTAAGCTGCTTGATCATCGCAGGCTGGCTCACTCTTAGCTCACGGGCGAGCTGCAAAGGATAGTGGGGCTCCCGCACCAGAGCCTCCATTATCCGACGTCTGGTGGGGTTGTTTATCACCGCCAACATCCTGTCCACATCGTTCATCCAATCACCTGGTTGTAATCTCATGGTTTGCAACCCATAATCTGTTAGTACTACTATATAAATATTGTTTTTATACCCCCTCCTCCGCATATGTTCTAGTGTTTCGGCCTATGACAAATGTACCTCAAAACAATTAGAAAATAGACATATGTATAGTATAGTAACCTTAATATACACAATTGAGTATTGCAAAAACACAACAAATGCGCAAAAGACTAGACATTTGTCTAATGTTTAGAAACGAGCGCAGGAAGGAATTTGAATATGAAGTACGGAATCGCAAAGCCGATAGCCGCCCTGGGCCTGGTAGCGTTCATCGCCACCATGGCCCTTCCCAGCGTCTCAGCGGCGGGGACCCTAGATCCAGCAAGTATGACCTGGATCATGGTCGCTACCGCCCTGGTCATGCTGATGACCCCTGGTTTGGCGCTCTTCTATGCGGGTATGCTCCGCAAGGAGAGTGTCATGTCCATGTTGGGTCAGACCCTGATGGTCATGGTCATCGTGACCCTCGTATGGGTCACGCTCGGGTACACCCTGGCCTTTGGTCCATCCCAGGCCGGGATCGTTGGCGGACTTGATTATCTGTTCATGAACAACACCCCCTATGGTGCCAGCACCCTCGTTGACGGTCTGCCGGATGCGCAGTTCATGCTATTCCAGCTGACCTTCGCGATGATCACCGCCGCCCTGGTCCTCGGAGCCATTGCCGAGAGGGCCAAGTTCAAGGCGATAGTGGTCTTCATTGTCATCTGGTCTATCGTCGTGTACGCTCCTATAGCCCACTGGGTCTGGGGCGGCGGCTTCTTCGAGGACTTCTTCGTGTCCCTCGATTTCGCCGGCGGCACGGTGGTTCACATCTGTTCCGGTGTGACCGCGCTAGCATTGGCCCTGGTGATCGGTCGCCGTGGGTCCAACATAAAGAAGGACCGCCCTCACAATCTGCCACTCGTGTTCATCGGAGGTGCCCTTCTTTGGTTCGGATGGTTCGGCTTCAACGGTGGCTCGGCCCTAGCGGCCGACGGTATAGCCGTCAACGCCATGGTTGTCACTCAGATATCGGCAGCAGCCGCTG
This sequence comes from Candidatus Methanomethylophilaceae archaeon, assembly GCA_007117455.1. Taxonomy (GTDB): domain Archaea; phylum Thermoplasmatota; class Thermoplasmata; order Methanomassiliicoccales; family Methanomethylophilaceae; genus PWHV01. The sequence goes on along the minus strand of SKGM01000032.1, from coordinate 7,826 downwards.
CTGGTACCTGGGGGCTGATCAGCTATCTGCAGCACGGTAGGCCAGGTGTCCTCGGTATGGTCACCGGGGCGATTGCCGGTCTGGTGGGGATCACACCCGCCGCCGGTTTCGTCGGTCCCATGGAGGCCATCATCATCGGTATTGGCGCTGGGGCCTTCTGCTACGCTGCAGTCGCCCTCAAGCACCGCTTCGAGGCCGATGACGCTCTTGACGTCTTCGCTGTCCATGGTGTGGGTGGCGCCTGGGGAGCCATAGCCACTGGTATATTGGCTGTCCCGGCCATAACCTCCGATGCAGGTGCTGACGGTGTCAAGGGCCTGATATACGGCGGGTACGACCTCTTCGCTGGCCAGCTGGCCACCGTCGGTATAACCGCCGTCTACGCCTTCGTCATATCCCTGGTGATCTTCAAGACGATAGCCATGTTCATGGATGTCCGCCTGGAGAAGAAGGAGGAGATGATAGGTCCGGACCAGATAGAGCATGGGGAGGCTGCTTATGACATCTGAGGTGAAGATATGATCAAGATAGAAGCGGTGATACGCCCCGAGAAGCTCAAGGACGTGAAGGAGGCCTTGTCCCAGATCGGTATCAATGCGATGACGATCTACAACGTCAAGGGACGTGGTGAACAGGCCGGTCTCGAGTTCAGTGCCCGTACCGGGGTTTTCCGTATCGATGAGCTGCCCAAGGTCAAGATCGAGGTGGTGATCGAGGACCCTGATGAGCACAAGGTTATCGATGCGATACTCGTCTCCGCCCGCACGGGGGAGATGGGTGACGGGAAGATCTTCGTCACGCCTGTACACCGGGCGATAAAGATCCGCACCGGCGACGAATGGACCTACTCCTGAGAAGAGATCCGAAACCCTTTACCCCATTTTTTTCTCTTAGAACCAACTGACAGCGATGTCGTAAGTGTTCCCTGAACCGAGGCACGATCGAATCGTCGATCATTCTCTTCGACCCAACTGTCCGTGTTGTGGATAAGCACCTGTCGATATGGTGATGTCGAGTGATTCTCCAATCCATCATTGACTGATTCAGCATCGGTATTCGTAAGGGCAGATCAGAATCCGATGAGGTTAGGTCGATTCGAAAAAAAGGGTCGAATCCCTCTATGTTGGTTAACATATCAAAAAGAAATCCTCAAAGAACGGATCCCCGGAGATCCACTGATAAGAAGTATAGGAATCGATACAGCCCACGGGCTATAACGGTATTGACCAAGTCTCGATGGATCAATAGCCAGTCGGAGATTAGATTCCGTCAGGTCGGCTTGGTGCAGATCCGCCGTTCATTCCTCGAACGCTTCTCTGAACTTCCGGAAAGCATAGGATTGGGCCTTGTTCATGGATATCATAGAGCCTATCATCATCGCCTCCATGATCTGGTCCTTGTCCGCTCCCAATCGGTCAGCGTGCTTTAGATGTACCATCATGCAATGCTCTGCACTGCACGCGGTGGCCGCCCCTAGCGCAATAAGCTCCCTCTCCTTCTCCGACAAAGACCCCGGGCTGTTGAATATCGCCTTGGCCAATGTGACCTGGGGAATGAAGAACTCCGGCCTCTCACTTAGGACCTGATTGACCAGGGGTACGAAGCCATAGAGCCTCTCCATCGACTTAAGCAACTTTTCAACGATCTCCTGACTAGAATCCTCATCCTCTATGTCACTCATATCATTGTGACCGTGATGCGTGGTCAAAAAGCTTTCAGCCAACGCTCAGCTCATGGAGCTCACGGATCATCTTGTAGGAGCTGGTTACCGGTATCCTCGCACCTGCACTGGAAGGATGCCCTCCGCCGCTTATCCCATGTCGTCTGGTGAAGTCCTCTGCGAAGGCGCCCAGGTCCACCCCGTCAGAGCGGATCCCTCTGAGGGAGACCGATGTATGGTTGTCCCTTCGATGCACTAGTGCCGCATAGGACAGTTCCTGCATGGTGGCTACATGTGTCAGGGCCCGGGTGCCGAAACCGAGCAGACTGTCCCTGCCGTTCAGCTCCAGGACGCCTATGTCCCCCACCCTACGGATCTTCTCCTTGACCAGGGATAAAGCCCGTGGCCATCTCCTCTCATTCTGTACGGTGAGGAACCTCCTCCATATTATGGGGACCTCGGAAGGCCAAGCTCCTTGGGAGAGGCGCATGGCCGCCCGGTATCGGAACAGGTCGTCCTTGATGTTAGCCCTCCATGAGAAGTCCAGGACCTTGGCCTCTCTGAGCATCCTTCGGCTGCCATGATCCCCCCACATCTCCTCCATTATCGGCGTGGACATGTACTCCACACTGTCGGCGATGGCGATCACAGGGCGGAAATCGTCCTCCACGTCCAGATAGGAGGCGAGTACTGAGGCGGCGCTGCGACCCTCATCGATGACCATCTCCGCCCGGGTATCTCCTGGATGTCTCAATGGATGATGATCTATGATGGTCACATTCCTGTCCTCGCAATGACTCAGCATGCATTCATCAGGGGATATGTCGACCACGAAGATTCTATGGGAATGACGGTCCTTGGAGAGCGTAGCGGAGGCGGCGGAGGGTGATGTTACGAAGGAGACTCTGCAAAGGGGGTCATGGCGTAAGAAGAGGGCTGCAGATACGATACCATCTACGTTCCCCCTCGTGATGAGGTGGGTCTCACGGGCGTCCTTGTCACGCAACATGGACATAATGTAATCTACCTGATGGGATATAAACAATGGCAAGGATGGGTCAGCCTAGGTGTACGCTCAGGCGTTATAACGCTCACCGTTCGTTGTGATTGACAATCGAGGTGCGATGTATGAGCAGTGAGATTTGTCTACAGGATGCATTCCAGAAGGCTGGCCGTGATTTCGGATACAGCTCCGTCCGCGCGGAGTTCACACCCTTCAAGGAATTCAAGGTGAGATGGCAGAGGTCGGCAGGATGGGCGGAGTTCCAGGTATCCGATTACCTGATGGACGCCGATGAGGATATGATGGAGGGTCTGGCAAGGGTCCTTTTCATGCGCATATCCAAAGGAAAGCGGTCCAACTACCCTGATGAACTGAGGGATTGGATGACCTCCCGGGATTTCGTGAAGAAGAAACAACCCGTATACATCAGACGCAGCAGGAACCTCTCCAGATCGGCAAATGGTAAGGTCTACGATCTACAGGACTCATATCAACGTCTGATAGATTCCGGCCTGGTGGAGAGGGATGATGAGGCGTTCCTATCCTGGACCTCACGTCCGAACCTCCGCCGTGTGGGGTATTGCAGTGTTCTGATGAAGGTCATCGCTGTAAGCTCCGCTTTGGATGATGTGGCGGTGCCGGAGTTCGTGACGGAGTATGTCCTCTACCATGAACTGCTGCATCTGGCGAACGGACTCTCCCTTGACGGCCAGGCTCATGATGAGGAGTTCAGAAGGAAGGAGAGGATGCACCCCCATTGGCGGGAGGCGGAGGATTGGTTGAGACGCTTGTCCCTCAAGATCTGAAGGTCAGATTTAAAAAGTACCAAATTCATGAGATTCTAAACATAAAGGAGAACTCCTGATGGCATTGAACCTAAGTGCAAAAACAATGGTCGTGTTCCTCACAGTGTATGCGGCCGTGGCGGCCTTGTTCGGCCTGTTGATGGCATTCGAGCATCTGACCGCAACTGCATGGGAGGCATTGGCGTTCAGTATAATCCTGGTGGTCCTATATGCCGCCGCAGCATTCTTCATGTTCAAATGGAGGAAGCTGGGATATTATGCGATGATAGCGGCGTTGGCCTGGCAGATCCTCATTGGGCTGATAGGCTTCGACTCCTCATTCACCGCTGTGGCCAATTTCGTCTACATGCTGATGATCAATCTGTTCATCATACTCTGGCTCCTTCAGGATAACCAGCGTAGGATGTTCGATTGAACCCGGTCGTCAAACGGATGGCATCGCCATCCTTATTTTTTTTATAAATTATTAAATATGCCTGCAAATCATACCTAGAGATATGGCGAAGAGGTCCACAAGGAAGGAGATGGTGATACTGTTGGTGGTCTACGCTGCCGTCATGGTGGTCTTGGGTCTCGATAAGATCGTCGACCATTTCGACAATGAGTTGTTGGATGTATCATTGGATTTGATCATTGTGATACTCTTCGCTGTTGCGGCAATCTTCATGTTCACCGGCAAGTTGATAGGATATTACTCCATGATACTCGCCCTGGCCATACAGGCAGTCCTGGCTTTGTTGGGTATCCTCTCCGGGCTGAGTTCGGTCACGGTTAATGAGATCGCCACGGCATTGGCCCTGGTGACCATCAATCTATTCATAATCATCTGGTTGTTACAAGGGGAGAACAAGATCCTGTTCAAGTAGGGTGGGAGTCAAAAACGGTCCTGGCCCAATCTGATCAGCATGTCCCTGCCGTCTCGGAACTTCCTCTTCAAGTGCATCTCCTGACGCTCCGAGTCGTCTTTAGGGAGCAGGGAGGCACGCAGTATCTCAGTGCGCGGTCGATGACAGTCGGTGCACAGGGTCTTAAGGTTCCGGGGGTCATCGTCACCACCCCTGGACCGGGGTATGACGTGATGCACCTCGACCAGCCAGCCAGGCCTTGAGGAAAGGTCACTCCCGCATTCCAAGCAGGTATGGTCGTCCCTCATAAGCACCAAGGACCTGATCTTCGGCCAAGCACTCTCCCGGACCCGTTCTGTGGCATGAGGCATCTTAACTGGCAACCCTGAGATGATTCCCTCAGCAGCCCTGAGCGAGCGGCATACCATATGCTCTCTCACGCTACGGTGGGTGCCTCCGCACGATGAACAGGTCGAGCAGAGAACAGTGCGCAGCCTCTCCACGTGCTCAAATGATTGGGGGGTTTCGGAACGGTTATCGCATACTTCCATGGACTTAAGGTCACAGTCCAGTGTACCCTCCAATTGCGGATCGGCATCCTTGAGGCATAAGGACCATCTTCGGCGGTCTGAGTCCCTGTACCCGCACTCCATGGTCTTGTAACCGCTTACCTGATAAATACGATTCATATGGGAGGTATTCGAAAATGGGGTGTCCCTCGACCTTAACACGTCCTTTCACGGTAGTGGCTTACGCCATCCTCGGGACACTGACCCGGTCGAGGGTTTTTTTTCGGGCCTCGGGGTTGCCTTGAGGTCATGGCGCGAATTTCGTCGCTGCTACCACAGGGACCAAACGAGGCTCTGTACGTCCAGTCAATCGGAGGAATCACAAGTCATCCCCGCTATTTTTCCGGACGATGAATCAGCGATGAAGTGCTATATAAGAATGATGAAACACTACGATAGAGTTGTCAAAGCCATGAACCATTATTCTGAAATCTCGCGTGAATGAGTCTGATAGGGAGGCCTCCACTCCAGTTGTTGCGATAGGATTATTAGCTTGGAAGTGGAACCGATGCTATCCATGTTGGACCGAATGTTCTCCCCCCGTTGCATAGCAGTAGTGGGGGCATCCCGGGATGAGCGGAAGGTAGGGAGTATGCTCCTCGGAAACCTGTTGTCATCAGGATACGAGGGGGATTTGGTTGTGATCAACCCCGGGGCCTCGGAGGTCATGGGCGTAAAATCGCTACCCTCACTACTGGATGTGGAGCAGGACATAGATCTGGTTGTCGTGGCAGTGCCCTCGGGATCGGTCAAACAGGTACTGCTCGATGCGGAGAGGAAGGGCGTACCGGCGGCGGTCGTGATAAGTGCCGGTTTTCGGGAGGAGGGTGCAGAAGGCCGACTGATGGAGGAAGAGCTCATGGAGGTCGTCCGACGCTCAGGCATGAGAGCGGTCGGACCGAACTGCTTCGGTATCATGGACACATCCGCCAGGATGAACGCCACGTTCACCAGCCTATGGCCCCAGGAGGGGAACATAGCCTTGATATCCCAATCGGGGGCGGTGGGGTCCACAGTCCTGGATTGGATGATGAAGATGGGTCTCGGACTATCAAGGTTCGCCTCCTTGGGTAACAAGATGGATGTACAGGAGGCGGACCTGCTCCTGATGCTCGAAAATGACCCCAAGACCCGCGTCGTAGGGGCCTACATAGAGGGCTTGGAGGATGGCAGGCGATTCATCGAGGCCGCCAGCTCCATCACCCGTTCGAAGCCGGTGGTGGTTTTGAAGTCAGGCAGGTCAGAGTCCGGAGCGAGAGCGGCCTCATCCCACACCGGATCCATAGCTGGTAGCGACCAGGTGTATGATGCCGCCTTCATTAAGGCAAATGTTCTACGGGTGGACGATCTGGACTCCTTCTTCGATGCCATGAGCATCTTTTCCAGGATGCCTCTGATAGAAAGGGATGGGATAGCGGTGGTGAGTAATGCTGGCGGCCTAGGGGTCATGGCGGCCGATGCCTGCTCGGAAACCGGAGTGAGCCTCGCATCGCTCTCACGCTCGACCATGGAGGCATTGGAGGAAGCAATACCCGGCATGGCAAGCTCGCTCAACCCGGTTGACCTTCGTGGCGATGCCACGGCTGACATGTTCATCAAGGCGATGGAGATATTATCCGAGGACCCGGCTGTTAACGGCATGGTCCTACTGTCCGCTCCTGTTGACACGGTGGATCTGGAAGCCGTATCGAAGGCCGCCGTGGACTTCTCTGAAAAGAAAATTCCGATGGCGGTCTCCTTTCCAGGAGGTGAGGAGTCCGACCGTGCTCTCACGATCATAAGGGAGGGGGGTTTGCCCGATTTCCCAACCCCTGAGAGGGCCGTCGGTGCTATGGCGTTCATGCTACGCTACCGTGAGGGTCTGGAAAGGGTCAATGAAAATGAACTCCCCTCCTCTGATGCCGACATCAATGAAGCCCGTGAGGTGATACGGCTTGCCCGGGAATCCGATCGTGACAGCCTGTCAGAGGAGGAGGGGAAGAGGATACTGAAGGCCTATGGAGTCCCGGTGCCGGTGGAGGGCATTGCCGACAGTTGTGTGGAGGCGGTCGATGTGGCGAGGGCCTTGGGTTATCCACTGGTGATGAAGGTGCTGTCGCCGGACATACATCATAAGACTGACATCGGCGGGGTCATAGTCGGCCTGGAGGACGAGGATTCTGTGAAAGAGGCCTTCAAACTCATAATGGAAAGGGCCCGTAGGTCATTCCCAGGGGCCAAGATAGAGGGGGTCTCGATACAGAGGATGGTGAAAGGGGAGGAGGTCATAGTTTCCTTGGTCAGGGACGAGACCTTCGGACCGGTTCTGAGTTATGGTATGGGGGGGATATTCGTGGAGATACTGAAGGAGGTTAGTCAGAGGGTTCTGCCTCTGAGCAGGGAGGAGGTCGATGATTTGATAAGGTCGAACAAGGCATATCAATTGCTCAGTGGAGCACGGGGCCGCCCACCCGGGGATCTGGGCTCACTCACCGATATAATGGTCAAAGTGGCGCGCATAGGTATGGATCTGGAGGAGATTGAGGAGTTGGAGATAAACCCCGTCATGGTGGGACCGATGATCGAGGGTTGTTGGGCGGTGGATGCACTGGTGACACTTAGGAGGAAGGATCAATGAACAAGATTTACCTGGTTTCCGTCGGTGAGAGGTCTGGCAAGACTTTGGTCTCACTGGGATTGGCGCGCAACTATCCAGGGAAAGTGCGCTTTTTCAAACCATTCCGTGAGAATCTCGTGAACACACCCAAGGGTCTTGTCGACCAGGACGCCTTCCTTATGGCGGAGGTGTTGAAGATGGATGATGTTGCTTCATTGTCTCCATTGTTCTACGATATCTACGACCCGGTCAGCATCGATGAGGTGAAGGAAGCCTTCCAGGAAGTATGTGCTGGAGCGGACCTGGCACTCATCGAGGGCAGCAGGGACCTAACCGCCGGCTTCACC
>SKGM01000006.1 GCA_007117455.1 Candidatus Methanomethylophilaceae archaeon | reverse complement strand
CAACAAGTAATTCGTAGAGGCTATCATCGCGCCGGACTTCGAGTCGGGGGCGTTGGATATCCTGCTCCAGCGGAAGAATGTCCGGTTACTGCGCACCAATGCCGCCATCGGCCCGGGGAGTAGGTTCCGTGAGCTGAAGATGAAAAGGATCCAAGGGGGATTGTTGGTCCAGACCGATGAAGAGCTGAAGATATCCCCTGAGGACCTCAAGGTGGTCACAAAGCGGGCTCCGACCGATGAGGAGATGCGGGCTCTGCTCTTCGCCTGGAAACTGGTTAAGCACGTCTGGTCGAACTCGGTGGTCTTCGTGAAGGAGGAAAGGGCGGTGGGCATAGGTGCCGGTCAGATGAGCCGGGTTGACTCGGCCATGATCGCCCGCATAAAGGGAGGGGATGATACCGAGGGCAGTGTGATGGCCTCAGATGCTTTCTTCCCGTTCCGCGATGGTGTCGACGAGGCCGCCAAGGCTGGTGTGACCGCCATCATACAGCCGGGAGGGTCGATCCGTGACGAGGAGACCATCCAGGCCGCTGATGAGCATGGCATGGCGATGGTCTTCACCGGTTGCAGGGTTTTCCGACACTGAGCTCAATCATCGAATCGGATGACCGGGTGACCCTCAGCCTTCCTCTTCATATGGCCCCCAGGGCCCCCTCTCTCCTTCCTAGCGGCCTCTATGCACTCCTCCTTCTCGCAGGTGAAGGCCGCAAAAACGAAGTTCTTGGCGGTCTGGCCGCAGAACTGGCACTTGTAATCCTCGATGTTCATACAACGTCATCGGCGATTAGGGTTATTCTTTTTGCGGGGGAAATTTCTTAACCCCCTTATCCGATTGGGCGCAGTGGACGATTTCGAGCCCGGTAGGCTCACCAATGCGATACTGGTCAGCCATTTCTCCCTTGCGGATTGCAGGGACTGCGGCCTGTGCACACGTTCCTGCCCGAGCGCCAGGCATGGGGGCATAGACCCTCATTCACTGGTCAACGGTCTTTTGGAGGACCGTGTGGATGAGGACGTCTGGGATTGTCTCTTGTGTTATATCTGCGAGGACGTCTGTCCAGTGAGCATTAATCTGCCTCAGCTCGTGACCCGATTGAGGTATCGTTCCTCCCAGGAAGGGTGTGCACCGCAACGTTTCGTCCGTGGCGCCCAGGCCTTCCTCAAAGAAGGCAGGGGATTCCCGGCAGGATCGAGGGTAGCGAAGACCCGCGAGGAACTTGGTCTTCCGCCTCTACCGAACGGGGACCGGGCCATGAGAGAGCTGGGAAAGGTTGTGTCCAGAACGAGGTTCTCATATGACTGATGTTCTGTTGTATCCTGGCTGTGCCGTACCCTCGAAGCTTCCTTTCGTAGAGGCGGCTGCCCGTTTCGTACTCCAATCACTGGATATCCCCCATTCGGATTTCCCGGACTTCACATGTTGCGTGGAGCCGGTCGGCCTGAGGTCGATAGGTCTGGACACCTGGCTCGTGGCCGGGGCCAGGCTCCACGCCATTGCCGGCAAGAATGGTAATCCGGTACTGACCCTATGCGATGGCTGCACCCTATCCATGCGTGAATCGGGGGAGATGCTGGACTCCGGGGCCGCTGAAGCGGCCAATGATATACTGAAGGAGATAAGGTTGGAGTATTCGAGACCCGCGGAGGTCAGGGGTTTCCTCGAGACCATACATTCCCGCCTCAAGGACCTTGAAGCCAGGGCCGTGAAACCGATGGAACTTAGATTGGGGGTACATCCTGGCTGCCATGCGGACCACCTCTGCAACGGAAAGGGTGCACAGGCCATGCTGGCGGAGATAATCGAGACCATGGGCGGTATCGCGGTCTGCGCTGCGGAGAGGGTGTGCTGCGGTGGCAGCCTGACCTCGGTCAACGATGAAGTGGCCAGAGGTGTTAGCCAAGAGGCCTTGCAGGCCTACGGGGATGCAGATGCGATCGTCACCTCCTGCCCGTTCTGCTTCCTGCAGTTCGACACCGTCGTCAGGGGGAAGAAGGTCATCCACGTCGCAGAGCTGGTGGCTGAGTGGCTCGGATGGGAGACGGATTACATGTCCCACCATCGCACCCGGGATTAATCCAGGTGCAGGGAGAACTGCAACGAGGGGGAGGAGTGGGTAAGATGGCCCATCGATATGCGGTCTGCTGAATTGGCGTACAGAGGTGCTTCAGCAGGCCCTATGCCTCCGGACACCTCGACGATTATGTCCGGATTGATCTCCTTCACACGCAGGTAGCAGTGTTCGGCCTCCGCGGGACTCATGTTGTCCAACATGACCACGTCCGCACCCCAGCGTGCTACGAGCAATGCTTCCTCGATGTTCTCGGCCTCTATCTCTATCATTCCGTCCCTGTGGTCCTCGAGAAGTTCCAGGACCTTTGCCATGCCCCCTGCCGCCTGGATGTGGTTGTCCTTGACCAGGATGTGATGGGACAGCGTGTCCCTATGCGGCTCACCGCCGCCGAGTGTGACCGCCTTCTTCTGAAGGCGTCTCAGACCGGGTAGCGTCTTGCGGGTGGCGGCTAGTTTTATTGAGGGGTTGGCCTTACGGCAGGAGTCCAGTATGAGGGAGGTCTCCGTGGCGGTTCCAGACATCACCATCATGATGTTCAGGCAGGTCCTTTCCCTGAGCAATATCTGCCGGAGGTCCCCCGCGACCCTCATCACGGCATCCCCCGGCGACAGCCTTCCACCATCCGGTATCAGGACCTCCGCCTCAAGTCCGCCGTCACGGAAAAGCCAGGCGGCCTCCTCTGCCCCTGCCAGTATACCCTTACCGCCACTGGTGACCGATGCGGATGCGTCGATCCCTTCCGGGACCAGGGCCTCACTGGTCACATCCCCGGCGGGGGCGTCCTCGACCAGGAAATCCCTCAAACGCTCCATGTCTCACTCCAAGGTGTAGGTCTTCTCCAGTTCGGGTAGTATGACGTTGTACTCCTCACCGAGATCCTCCGCGAACGGTTCCCGGCTCTCGGAGTGCATGATCACGATGTTCTCAGGGTCGCATCCCCTGATGAAATCCACCAGTTGGGCATGGTCGGCGTGGGCGGAGAAGTCATAGCGCTGCACCTCGCAGTTGATCTTCTCGATGCTGCCGTCTATGTTGACGCAACCGTTCTCGAGGAGCATCCTACCGTTGGTGTCCTCCGCCTGGAATCCGGTTATCAGGATCGCGGACAACGGGTCGTCCTTGATGCTCTTGAGGTAGTTCAGCACCGGTCCGCCGTCCATCATCCCCCCGGTGGTGACAATTATCTCCCCCTTTCGGGCCTTGCCCCTCATCTGGGCGTTCTTGACCTCATTGAATGAGCGTCGGGCGGCACGGAGATTCTTGGGGTTGATCAGGTACTCGGGGTACTGCATGTACAGCCGGGCTATGGACCGACCCATGCCATCCACCCACTTGTCGTAATGGCTGCCGTTGAGGAGCATCATCACCTCCTGAGTCCTCCCGACGGCGAAACAGGGTATGAGGACCTTTCCGCCCCGGTCTATGACCTCATCGATCTTCTCCAGGAACTCCTTCTCGCTCTGCTTGCGGTCAGGATGTAGACGCCCACCGTATGTGCCCTCGATTATCAGGTTGTCACATTTTACGGGCCTAGCCCCTTCGACCAGGCGGGTGTTTATGGTGTGTATGTCGCCGGTGTAGACGGTGGTACGGTCATCTATCACCTCGAACATCATCGCCCCGGGGACGTGCCCGGCACGATGGGTCTCGACCTCCAGGTCACCGACCTCGATCACATCCCCGAACTCCAGAGGTATGACGTTTCGCATGGTGCGCTCTATGTCCGCCTCATTGTAAGGCTCGGGATACCCTTCCGCCTTGGCGATCTTGAGGGAGTCGAACATCATTATCTCCCCTATCTCAGCGGTGATGGGGGCAGTGAAGACGTCATTGTCGTATCTGCTTGTCAACCAGGGGATCATGCCGCAATGGTCCAGGTGGCAATGGGTCAGGAACGCATGGTCCACCTTCGGGGCCGGGAGTGGATAACTAGGCGGTTTCGTCGGGCTCATACCGTATTCGAAGACCATGCTCCTGCCTCCGGCCTCCATGAGCATCGCCATGCGGCCGACTATGTCAGCTCCCCCTAGGAACTTAATATTCATCGTCATTAGGTCATTCACCTACTATCTGTATGATCAGTTCGCGGTGACGGTCCCTTACATCGTTCTCGATCAGGGCGACCTGTTGCCATCGGCCCAGGTCCAATTCGCCTTCCGCGAAAGGAATGGTAATCGATCCGCCCAGTATGCTGGCGCGGGTGTGTGAGTGGCCGTTCCCGTCCCCCCATTTTCTGTCATGGGCGTAGACGGCATCAGACGGCGCGATCCTTTCAAGGGCCTCCTCGAGGTCAGGTTCCAGCTCAGCATCCATCTCCATGAACACCAGGGATCCCGTTGAGCCTTTAACGAATAGGCAGAGCAGTCCCTCTTTTAGACCACTCTCCTTGAGTGCTGAGCGGGCATCGTCGCACACATAAAGTATGCCACCGCTCACGGTTTCGTAGCTCAGAACCTTCCTGAAAGTCCCCATCGGGAATGTCTATCGATAACACCTTTAATAATTTTCCCCTGACACTTATATGGGGAACAGATATGGCCAGATGGTCTGAGGAGGGGCGGGTTGAAGCCCTCGGACCATCTATGCTCCACTGGGCTGAATGAGGCCATATCAAGAAAATCATTATATATTCTCATCTAGCATACAAAATTGTCGGACCTATGTCTGACGGGGATGCACATGAAGTCAGGGTTTGGGATGACCAGCCGTGGCTATCGGATCAGGGATGACGATGGCAGAAGCGGCGGGTCAGCTAACGGCAGGCCAGGCCATCAATACGCCGAGACCGGGGGCAAGCCTTTCAGCTTCTATGCCGCCGTCAAGGTCACCTTCGTCCTCTCCCTTCTCCTATGGTGGCTCCCCATATTCGGACAGATGATCGCCGGATACGTCGGCGGTAGGAAGGCCGGGTCCCCCAACCGAGGCATGCTTGCGGCCCTGATACCGGTCGGATTGTTCTCGATGGCCATTTACGGTGCATCGATAGGTGTCCTACCTCCCCTATCCTTCCTGTGTGACAGCAACGGGCCCCTGTTGGCAGCCTTCAGCGAGGACCTGCCGGCCCTGGGTGCGGTCATGGGTGCGGTCATCGCCTACCTGGAATCCTTCCTCGCCGCGGTGGGGAGCACCACCTCTCTGCATATCAACAGTTACATCATAACCGTGGCCTTCGCATATGTTGGAGGCATACTCGCTGAGCAGAACAGGCGGGAGATGGACTATGTCCGCCAATACGCGCCGCCGGTCAGCCGCGTCCAGTCCCGGACCAGTTTCGAGAGCTTCGAGGAGTGCATGCCGGTCAAGGGGCGTGCGGTCAGAGAGGCCCGCGTCGGAGGCTCCCGCCCGGCACGCCAGAGGCGCACAGCCTCCGAATCTACCTTCAGTGGCCTCCTGCACCGCGCCGAGGCCAACGACCCCAACCGGGAAAGGCCTAGCCCCCGCAGCAAGCGCGATGACTGGGACTACGTCTAGCCTTGAAGGTACAATCTAATAATTTTTATAGGTCGAACCGATGGGGTAGAGGGAGGATTAAACATGTTCTGTCCTGACTGTGGTTCCCTTATGTTTCGCAATGGCGTAGCATTCCGTTGCAGCAGATGCTCGCATGAAAAGAGTGAAGGTTCTCAGTCCCAGAGCTTCGTAACCAGTTCCAGGGACAAGGAGACGGCGGTCATTAATGAGAGCACCGCCACACTGCCCAAGACCCGCGTGGCATGCCCGGAGTGCGAACACAGCGAGGCGTTCTTCACCATCCGTCAGACCCGGGCCGCTGACGAGCCTGAGACCCGCATCTACAGGTGCTGCAAGTGCAGCGCGACCTGGCGCGAGTACTGACTGGAAGATTTATTATCTAAAACGACTGTGTCAACAGGAAGGAAGGGGAAACATGTTTCAGGCAAAGATAAGGTCGGACACACTGAAGGGCATCGTGAACATCATATCGACTCTCGTCGACGAGGCCAAATTCAACATTAGCCCAGAAGGACTGAACCTCAAAGCGGTCGACCCCGCCCATGTGGCGATGATAGACCTCAATGTCAAGAAGGAGGCCTTCGAGGAGTATTCCGCCGATGAGACCAAGATCGGCGTTGACCTGGACAAGATCAAGGATGTCCTGAAGCTCGCTTCCTCCGGTGACATGGTCGAGATGTCGCAGGATGAGGAGAAGAGCCGACTGGTCATGAAGGTCGGCAACATCGTCCGCCGCATGAACCTGGTCGACACCTCTAGTATGAGCGACCCCCGGGTCCCTGAGTTGAATCTGCCTGCCGTGGTGGAGCTCGCTGTCGGTGAGATACAGAAGGGGATAAAGGCCGCTGAGAGCGTCTCCGACCATATAGCCCTGACCGCCGAGGAGGGTTATTTCGAGCTGTACTCGGAAGGCGACACCGATTCAGTCAACCTTAGACTGGAGAAGGACCAGTTGAAGGAGATAAGCGTCGAGGGCAAGGCCCGCAGCCTCTTCCCCCTAGATTACTTCTCCAACCTGGTCAAGGCCATTCCGTCCGACACCAGTGTCAGGATCAATCTGGGCAACAACTACCCGGTCAAGATCATGTTCAACCTGGCCGATGGAAAGGGGAATGTAGGCTATCTTCTGGCCCCCCGCATCGAGAGTGACTGAGGGAACATGAACCCCCTTTTCCTGGAACCTTTTTATCCCTACCCTCAGTTAGCCGGTTCAATCGGCACATTTTTTTATCGTGACCATCTACAAGCGCATGCCCCGTTAGACTAGGAGTGTTCCATTTGTCCAGTGATGAAGTCGAGTTTGAGTTTCTGAAGGAGAAGGCGCGGATCATCAGGCGCCATGTGATCGACATGACCTGCAAGGCGGGATCAGGCCACCCTGGCGGCTCACTGTCATCGGCGGAGATACTCTGCGCCCTTTACTTCCAGGTCATGAAGCATGAGCCTAAGGCCCCGGATTGGGAGGGGAGGGACAGATTCGTGCTTTCCAAGGGACATGTCGCTCCAGCCCTCTATGCCGTGCTGGCGGAGGCTGGATACTTCCCGGTGGAGGAACTCGGGACGCTTCGTGAGCTTGGCAGCAGGCTTCAGGGACATCCGTCATACGGTAAGCTGCCCGGCGTGGAGATGTCCACCGGGTCCCTCGGCCAGGGGATCAGCATAAGCAACGGCATGGCCCTGGCGGCGAAGCTGGATGGTTCAGACCGAAGGATCTACTGCCTCTGCGGGGACGGTGAGTTACAGAGCGGTCAGAACTGGGAGGCGGCCATGGCCGCATCACATTACAAGTTGGATAATCTAATGGTCATCGTTGACCGCAACCGCCTACAGATTATGGGCGATACCGAGGATGTCATATCCCTCGACCCCCTCGGTGACAAATGGAAGGCCTTCGGATGGAACGTCATCGAGATCGATGGCCACGATTATGCGGCCATAATCAAGGCCTGCGAGGACGCGCGTCGCTGCCGCGACCGCCCCACCGTGGTCATAGCCAACACCGTCAAGGGCAGAGGGGTGTCGTTCATGGAGAACAACCCTGACTTCCATGGGAAATGCTGCAACCCGGATCAGAAGGATAAGGCGATGTGCGAACTGGAGGAGTGCCTATGAAGAACGTCAGCCAGAGGTCATTTTTCGGAAAGGCCTTGGCGGAGCTGGGCTCCGAGGACCCGGACATCGTGGTCCTGGATGCGGACCTGGGCAGCTCCACGAAGACCAGCGACTTCGCCAAGCTGCACCCGGAGCGCTTCTTCCAGACCGGGATCGCCGAGCAGAACATGATAGGTACCGCTGCCGGGCTGGCCGTGTCCGGAAAGAAGGTCTTCGCATCCACCTTCGCCGTATTCGCAACAGGCAGATGCTGGGACCAGATCAGGCAGTCGGTCGCCTACCCGAACCTTAACGTGAAGATAGTGGCCACCCACTGCGGCATCAGCGTCGGCGGTGACGGTGCCTCCCACCAGGCCTTGGAGGATGTGGCCCTGATGAGGTCGCTACCCAATATGACGGTCATATGCCCCGCCGATGCCAATGAGGCGTACAAGGCCACCCGGGCGACCCTCGGTCTAGATGGCCCCTGTTACATGCGCATGGGTCGGGCTGACTTCCCACTAATAACGACGGAGGCCGATGCGTTCGTCATAGGTAAGGCCAGTGTGCTCAAGAAAGGAAAGGATGTAACCCTTGTGGGCAGCGGCCAAATGGTCTCAGTATGCCTGGATGCAGCCGAACTCCTGAAGGAGGACGGGGTTTCCGCGGAGGTCATCAACATGTCCACCATCAAGCCCCTGGACCAAGAGACGCTGCTGGAGTCCGTCGAGAGGACCCGTTGCGTGGTCACAGCCGAGGAGCACAGCATCATAGGCGGACTGGGGTCCGCTGTCGCTGAGTGCTTGAGCGAGAAGGGCAACCAACCCTTGGCCAGAGTCGGGGTCCGTGACAGCTTCGGCGAGTCTGGGGACCCTGATGAGCTGATGATCAAGTACGGCCTGACGAAAGAGGACATCGTCGTGGCCGCCCGGAAGGTCATCGGTCGAAAGCACAAGAAGAAGGGCTTCCTAT
>SKGM01000057.1 GCA_007117455.1 Candidatus Methanomethylophilaceae archaeon | reverse complement strand
GTACTGATGATATCTATCGATAAGCCCTAACTATTACTATTCATCTTAAGGAAATATGAGATCGCGTTATGTCCATAGTGTCCAATGGTATCCAGGATCAAGTCTTCATCTTAAGCAACAAAGCTGCCTTCTCACCCGCCTTCTTAGCTTTGGATCTGGATTCCTCATCGGATTCTGCGGCGTCAGCCTCGAATAGGCCTATGGTCTCGACGCTCTCCACTATCCTATAACCCAGGCATTGCAAAGGCATGGTCATCGCCATGGTGGTGAAGCCCATGTCCGCAATATCGTGCTGTTCACAGACTGAAATGGTTATGGCATAACGCATCGGAACGTCCTCATAGTGGGAGGACCAGATCGAACGGTCATCCTCATGGAACCTCACTCGGCAATACATGCGGTCGATGACCGCCTTCATATCAGAAGTGACATTGTAGAAATAGGTCGGTGAGCCGAATATGACGATATCGGCCTCATCCATCTGTTCCAAGACCTTGGTCATATCGTCATCGATGACGCAGATGCCATCCTTGCGGCATCCTTCGCAGCCATCGCATCCACGGATGTCCATGTCACCAACGCAATGGACAGTCGTATCTATACCATGCATCTCAAGGCCCCGCACAGCCTCCCTTACCAAGGTTGCTGTGTTTCCCCCACCCCTCCTACTGCCGATCAATGCATATCCCTTCATCGTATCGACAAGTGGATATGACTAGTTCTTGATAGGTGTTTCTCACTATCTCACGGACAGAAATAAATATCCTGTATATCATCAAACCCTAGGTGTACCTTTGAGGAACAAACTCCTGGACCTGGAATCCCAATCCGATACCGATCGAATGATGGCCCTGTTCATTGATGGGGACAACATCTCACACAACTTCATCGACGACATCATCAAGGAATCTTCGAAGTTCGGACAGGTGGTGATGAAAAGGGTATACGGGAATTGGAACTCCGACGAGATGAAAGGGTGGCGGGACAAGCTCCAGGACAATGCTCTCACCCCCTGTCAGGTGTTCCCCAACATCAAGGGGAAGAATGCCACCGACTCCTCCCTCATCATAGATGTCATGGATATTATGCATGAAGGGGTGATCGATGGGTTCTGCATCGTCACCAGCGACAGTGACTTCACCGCCCTGGCACTAAGGGTCAAGGAACATGGTAAATTCGTCCTCGGCCTTGGGTCGAGGAAGACCCACAGATCCTTCACCAACGCCTGTACCAAGTTCATCCTGTTGGAGAACATAACCGAGAAGCAGAAGCCCAAGCCGAGGAAGAAGAGCGAGAAGGACACACCGACCACGGCATCTGAGAAGAAGGAGCAGAAGGTCAAGAAGGAGGAGGACGAGCTTTTGGACCTTCTTACTGACGCATATGAGAATGTCGAGAGCGACAAAGGCAACGCCCATCTATCCGCTGTCATCGAATATCTGACCAAGATAGATCCTGGTTTCGACCCTCGGAATTACGGTGTGAGCAAGAGCATCAAGCTTATCGAGATGTATCCCAAACACTTCACCATAGAGAAGGAGAAGGGATATTCGGTGCTGATAAGCCGGATATCAAAATGAACGAGGGGCGGAAGGATGATGGTTATTTCCATCACTCCATTCATCGATATGTAATGCGATTTTGGATCTCATGCAATAAAGAGTACAACGCCGTTTCTGCGCTTTGGTGCGGTACGGGGATGAACCTTGTTGCAGCGGGATTCAATGCTTGACCCTAGGGATTTTGAGACGGCGTTGAGTTATTGATCGACCAAGGCCGTTTTTTGTCATAACCTCATAATAGACTTGTTTTGGTGAGTTGGTCAATTTAGAGGTCCTTCACATTCAATTGAGAAACCAATTTTATACCGTAATCGCATTCTCAATCTGAATGGTCCGATACACGGTGAACAACAACGACCTACGTAATACCTACCTAGCGGTCATGGTACTCACTGTCTTCCTCTTTGCGGTACTGTATGCCGCAGGACAGTCGGACCAGGTGGGATCATGGGAATTGGCGATACTTCTGACACCGTGGATAGTTTCGGTAGCCTACCTCACCTACAGCGCCATGGATCTGTACGTATGGAGGATGTTCAGCCGGGTGGGGATATTCAACACACCGTCTTTGAACGGCATATATGCAGGTAAATACTGGTCTTCTGAGACCGAGTACAGCCAACCCCGTGCGGTCAACATCGATGTCAACCAGACCCTATCCAGTATCGACATAAAGATGCTATCAGAGGGAAATAGTCCTAAGCCTGCCAAATACTCGGGGGTCTGCGCATCCATAATGACACAGCCCTACCTTGCCTACCTTTACTACCCCTACGCATCCGAATCGGATGCCTCTAAAGATGGGATGAGTTCACTGCATGAGGGCTTCTGCGCCCTGGAGTTCGACAACGACCATCAACATGTCAAAGGAAGGTATTTCACTGACAAAGGGGGCAGCATATCAGATGGCGTCATCTCCTTGGACCGGGTATCCCTTGCGGACATCGAGGGAGGGATGGAGCTCATAGACTCGCGACCTTATCGGGTCTCACGCCCCGATGCCTTGGCTGAGACAACGGTCAACATCATGGAGAAGGTATCAGTACGGCCGAAGAAGAAGGCGAGATCACCGGCTGGTTACTCTGAGAGGGAACTGTTGCAGGAGAAGGGTGAGGCGATCCTCGATATGTATGCTGAGGTTCGGGAGAGGATACTGGACATAGACGATGATATCGAGGTCGTGCCAGCGAAGCATCATATCTCATTCCAGGCTCAGACACCGTTCGTTGACATACAGGTTCAGAAGACACAGATGAAGTTATGGCTCAATCTGGCCATCGGTGAGTTGGACGACCCACGGGACATTGCCCGAGATGTGTCGGACGTAAAACACTGGGGCAGCGGGGAGTACGAACTCATAGTCAAACCCGGTGAGGACATCGATTACCTGATGATGCTCATCAAACAGTCCTACCGTAGGAACAATCTCTGATCAAACCTTAGAGGCCGCCCCTACCAGGAGCCATTCACCTCCCTCATATAGAAGGCGGCATTCCGTTGACAGTTCGACATCATAACCGTCCTTCCTCCTTACACGTAGTATGCCTTCAAAGACCTCATTGGTCCGTCCTTGGTCTATGAGGCATCTGAGGTGGGATATGCCCTCCTCGAAGAGCTTATGGCCTTCAGCTGATGACAGGATTCCCAATCCCTGTACCAATACCTCATCCGCTCTGTAACCCAGGACATCCTCTGTGTTCGGACTGACGTGAATGATATCGCCTTTCATATCCAGGGCGAAAAAGAGGTCCGGCCTCCTAGGGTTCATGAAACGACCGATGGAATCAGAGAGATGCAACGACATCTCATTGTCAAGCCTTTTACGGAGGGTGACAAGGCCTTCCGCCAAGAGGGTCAAGACTCCCACCTCTTGATTTCCATAATCCATCAGTCTGCGCACGGAGTCTATCCCCACGAACCCTATGCAACGGTCCCGGTCCATAAGGGGGACGGTTACCAGGCTCATAATCCCTTGTTGCATCAATATGTCCCTGATGGACTCCTCATCGTGATTCCCCACATCCGGTATTACGATCGGGATGCCATCTTTGTGAGCGGCAACCCAACGATCGATACCTTGGAGTGGGGACCTCTGTAGTATGCGAATCTGTGGCTCTATGCCCTCGGAACACCACTCATGGGTGTTGCTGCAGTGGCCATTCTTGAAGTCATAATCGAAAAGATAAGCCCTATCGGAACCCAAGAACTCCCCCACCCTCTCCAAGGCGGTGTGTATCGTCTCATTCGCGTCATCCATCGAAGCGAGGTTGATGTCCCTGACGGTCTGTGAGACCAATTCCTTCAGATGGTCGTTGCGGTCCATCTCCTCCCTGTTCACTATCAACTCTGTTATATCCCTTCCCACAGATTGGAGGAAAGTCAGTTCGCCCCGCTCATCGAAAAAACCACTGTCCTGCCATTCCTGCCATCCGATGCTGCCGTCGTCCTTGACCACCTCGTGGGCATATGAGAGGTAGGGGTCCTCGGGCGTCAGAATCGACAGGTTCTCCAATATGCTGTCATGCCATATCTCAGGGACCAGTTCCAAGAACCTCTTCCCGATCAACTCCCTCGGCGACCTGTTGAAATGGCGGCAGTATGCCTCATTGACATAGGTCAGTGTGGTGTCGGGTAGGAATCGGCAAACCATCTCCTGCTGGCTCATGAGTATGGAGTCCATCATTCGCCTGTTCTCCTCCAGGCTCTTTGCGTTCCGAAGTAGTTCGGATCGGGTCTCAATTAATTCAGTTATGTCCCTCTCGACTATGAGGTATCGGTCATCACCACATAGCGTCATACGGGCATCGAAGTGCCTCACCCGATCATCGATCGACATGTTGTAACTGTATTGCACAGTGCCGCCGTTGGACCTTACCTCGTCCATCTTCTTCATGGTGATATCGGTTATCGTCTTGGAAAAGATCTCTCCGATATTGCGTTCCAGGAACATACTAGGAGGATGGCTGAGTCGATTCTCAGGATTGCAATGGTAGTCGAGGAATCTTCCACCCCCGTCGAGGATGAACATCTTGTCCGGCATGGCATTGAGCAGGGCCTGATTACTGTTGTTCAGGGCATCCATGGCCTGTCGGAACTCATCCACATCTGTCAGGTCTCTACATATTATCAATGCACCATTACCAGGCAACATGGTGATTGAGACCTCGAGGGGGAAAATCTCGCCGTTCATTCTCCTTCCAAGGGTCTGAGAACTGTGTTTCCCGATATTCCTCAATTCATCCTTAACCTCTTCCAAGGCCGTCTTGCAGGTATCCTTACCATAGATCGCCCTCCAATCCAATCCGATCACATCTTCGGGAGTCCGGTACCCGAACATCGTGGCATAGGTCTGGTTGGCATATTTGTGGTTGCCCTCACTGTCCAACATGGATATCCCATCCACGGAAGCGTCTACCGCGCGCCTCAACATCTGCAGCTCACGGTCCCTATGCCTCAGTTCATGAAGATGGTATATCTTGGTCGCCAGTTCCATGAATAGGGCTTGGGGATCCCCTCCTTTCTGCACATAGAAATCAGCGCCGGCATCGAAGGCCTCTATGACCGCCTCCTCCCTATCTCTGGCAGTGAACACGATGAACGGCGTCCTGCATCCATCATCGCGTAGTGATTTCATGAGTTCCATGCCGTCCATGCCTGGCATCATGAGGTCTGCGATCAGCACATCGTAGTCTCCGGAGAGGGCTAAATTTCGGGCTTCCTCCGGACTTTGAGTTGTGTGGACGTCTATCGAATGCTGGTGCCGGAGATATTCTATGGAAATATCCAGCATATATCTGTAATCGTCGACATACAGCACAGTTATCGAAGACCGGTTCATCACCACTCAGCATTCCAGCGGATGATGTATAGATAATATTATTGTTGTGAATGTCAGCGATGCGACTGAGACATCAATCGTCCTCTGTCTTCCGCCAGTGTCCGGGAGGTACACAGATGATGAAACGGGCACCATCCGATCCATCCTCCTCGATGGTGATCCCGGTCAATGAGAGCACCTGTCGGGAGTAGAACAGTCCATATCCAGTGTTCCGCCCGACATTCCTCTGGAATATACCTTGCTTATCCTCAGCGGATATTCCCACCCCATCATCCTCATAGATTATGGCCAAGTACTGTCCCATCCGCTGACTGTATAAGGCGATCCTCTCGACCCTCTCGCCATGCCTGAGGCTGTTGTCGACAAGGTTATCCAGTACGCGCTCGAACATCGGGTCGGCGTAGATCTCTATCCCACTCAGGTCTATCCCGACCTCTACACCGCATACCCGGGCAGCTGACAACGAGGGATTGATTCTCTGCCATTCCGGCTTGAGGATGCCTATCTTCTCATAATCCCTCATGAAATCGATATCCCTTTGGATGGTGGACGCAACCGTTTCTGCCTTCTCTAGGAACTTGGAGGCCTCAACGCCCTCGGAACCCATGGCCAGGTCTAGGTAACCCCTCAATCCGATTAGTTTGTTGTTGATATCATGGCGGATTATGCCTGAGAGTAATTGGAGCTTCTCGTTCAATGTGTTCAACGACATCTCCATCTTCTTCATCTCATCTATGTCGATCGATAGCGAAAGCAACCTATCCTTGCCATCGAAGGGGATGGGGATCAACGATATCAGCTCCCAATAAGGTGTACCATCCTTCCTCATACCCAGCCATTGGAATGTCTGAGGGCCCTTCTCCACAGCGAGTTTAATTTTTTCTGCCGCCTCTACGGATGAATACGGAGGCTCTGCCCATACTATGCCGTTATCCTTGAGCTCATCCAGACCGCTGAAACCGCAGTCGCTGATGAATTTCTGGTTCGCATATACGATATCCAATGTGTCCTTCTCATGCACCAGTACCGAAATCGGCATGTTATCGAAAACGCGTCGGAAACCCGCTTCGCTCTGTTCAAACCTCGACTCCGCCTCCTTTATCTTGGTCAGATCGGACATGGTCAGTATATGCAACGTTTCGTCTCCGACGACCAGTCGGCTACCTAGCACCATCATGTTGACCACACCACCGTCCACCCTCCCCAGGCGGATTTCATACCCGGGAATATCCTCTCCAGCGATACGTTTCTGCATGAACAGACGGGCGGACTCGATATCCTCCTCGAAAATCAATTCCAAGGCATCCATGCCCACGGGGTCTCCCCCGTAACCCAGGTGACCAAGGATATTGTGGTTGACATATCTTATCCTTCCCATATCATCGTAGATCAGGATATATTCTGGAACATTCCTCAGTATGGCCTCTAGCAATTGTTCATTATCCTTGAGATTCTGCTCTGCAACCACACGGTCGGTCATGTTACGGGCTATTCCAGCTATGCCTTGGACCTCACCGTTTGCATCTTTGATCGGGGAGAGGGCGGTCATGAAATGCTGGATTCCCTCATTCGTAGGCACGGCCCACTCATAACTTACATGCTTTCCATTCAATGCCTGAAGATTGTGTTCCTCATGTATCGTTGCCGCTTCCTCGCCGAGGATTTCCCGGGAAGTTCTTCCTATGTACATATCCTTCATCTCATGGAATCTTTCCAGCCATCGACCGAACACCTCGAGATGTCTCTGTTCCCTGTCGAGTATGAATAGAACGTCATCGGTCGAATCGAACAAGGCCTTGAGCCTCGCTAGATTCTCAGAACCATCCCTCTGACGGATTCGTTCCTGGACCTCGTATGAAATCTGCATGATATCATTCTTAATGTCCTGTTCCTCACTGGACATACTAATGAATGCGTCAGGGCGCAATGAAAGGAGGCTGCCTTCAGCCTTGCCCTCCCCTCCCAAGGCGATTATGGTTGAGAAACCCCTGAGTCCCCTGAGAGGCTCTTTCAGTATCAGGTCAACAATTTCGGAATCATGGTCTATTATCACGATATCGCCTAGACTTTCACTATCCAGGGTCGAGGTGGATACCTCACTCCCCTGTATAACCTGGACCTCTGTGCATCCCGCCTCATTGAGGAGTTTTATCAAATGCTCCTCCCGTAAGGAGGATATGGCGATCACGGTCGCCTTCACCCTATACTCGGAATCAGATTTCAATGAAAAAGATATTCGGGTGAGTCCTTTTTAAGTTGTTCTGATTGAATATCATCTTCGCTGTTCCGATGCCTTAACGGCATGAAGGGTCATCGAGCCTATGGGATCGTCATCGGCAAGTGCATGACGGTGCATGTATCTGCCCTCCGCAGAACCGACCATGATCCCGTCGTGATTTCCGTCTATTCCCCTACCCCTCATCATCCGGTATGCATAATCGACCTCCTTACGCAAAACCGTTGAGGAGTAATGGAACTCATGGCCTCTAACCGTTTTCCCTTTCGAGCCTGTGGGTTCGGCCTCCACATATGATAGGCCCTGCCTCACAGGTTCCATCGCGCAGTCGGCAGGGAGGAGGCCGGCCATCTTGTGCTTATTCCCTTCCATATCGGTGATGGTCTCGCACAACGCCATCAATCCTCCACATTCCCCGTATATCGGTATACCCTCCTCGTGGGCGGACCGCAAGCCATGGATGAATCCCAGATTGTCGGATATATCCTCAGCCTTGAGCTCCGGGTAACCGCCCCCGAGGAAATGAAGGTCCGCATCGGGAAGGTCTTCCCCTCCTACTGGACTGTAACTCACGACTTTGAACCCTCGAGCCTCCAGTCCCTCGAGATTCTCTGGGTAGTAGAAGGAGAAGGCCTCGTCCCGAGGCACGGCTGCGATCAGACCCTCTGCCGTACGGACGGTTTCTTCTTGGCATTCATGATGCTCCAATGGGGCCGCGGTCGAGGCCAATTCCCGCAATCTATCGATATCGACCTCCTCCAGCATCTCCTCCAAGGTCCTGACCCAATCCTTATCGGTATCATCATGAACGGTCTTCAGTCCAAGATGCCTTACTGACATCGGTGCCTCCCTCCTTCGGGAGACGAAGCCCAATACCTCCGTTCCAGCCAGCTCCTCAACGGCGGTTCTGAGTTTCCTTTTATGGACGTCACCGGATACATTGTTCAGAATGACCCCCGCGATCCTGACATCGGGATCGAAGATCTTGAACCCCATGACCATAGCAGCGGCGCTGCGGGTGAGTGATCTGGCGTCCATGACCAGAACCACTGGCGCATCCAGGAGTTTGGCTATCTG
>SKGM01000064.1 GCA_007117455.1 Candidatus Methanomethylophilaceae archaeon | reverse complement strand
GCCAGAAGGGCGGCGTTCTCCCCCCGGTCGAGACCCACTGACGCCACCGGTATTCCAGGAGGCATCTGGACCACGGACAGCAGGGCATCGAGACTTACCTTCCCTGACACGGGTATGCCGATCACCGGCTTCAAGGTCATGGAAGCGATCACTCCCGGCAATGCTGCGGATACACCGGCTATGCCGATGAACACATCGGCGCCACACTCCTTGACTATGGACTCCACGCGCGCAGGGGTGCGGTGAGCTGAGGCAACGGCCATACCTACATCGACACCGAACTCCTCCAGTACGGTTTTCGCCTTGCGCCCGACCTCTATGTCGCTCTTGCTTCCCATGAGAATTTGGACTTTAGACATCAGATAACACGAAGTGAATCGAGTTTATAACGATTGTTGATATAAAACGAAATCGATAGAACAATCAAGATAGGGATGAAAACGGTTAATAACTGAATCCTGATTTTGAACCCTATGAAGACTGACCTGTTGCAATCCATTTGGACGAGGAGGTCGGTACGGACCTTCTCCCCTAACCCAATAGAAGAGGCTCACATTGAGGCATTGGACGCCCTGGTGGAGTCCGTGAATCTCCGAACCGGTCCCTACGGAACGGCCTATAGGATACTGCATCTGGTCACTGAAGGTGATGAGGGGGTGCCTCGGAAGATAGGTACCTACGGCGTCATCAAGGGACAGAGAGGCTACCTCGTCGGTATCTGCCAGGACCGGGAGGAGGCGTTACTGGATCTCGGCCACGCCATGGAGGAGTGCGTACTCCATCTCACAGGGATGGGCATTGGGACCTGCTGGCTGGGAGGGACGTTCAGCAGGTCCTCCATAGAGGAGATGGTGAATCCCGGAGAAGACGAGATCATCGCCGCGGTCATACCTTATGGATACCCTGCGGGAAGGAAGAGGATCATGGAGAGCATGATGAAGAGGGCTGCCAGGTCCTCATCCCGACTACCATTCGATGACCTGTTCTCAAGTTTCGGAGATGATATCGATGGACCCGTTAGGGAATGTTTGGAGGCGGTTCGGCAAGCACCATCATCCATGAACAACCAACCTTGGAGGGCGGTGGTGGATGCGGGGAAGGTGCATCTTCTGATGAACAGAGGCGGAATGTTGAAAAGTAGACTGTACACGAGGATGCGTCATATTGACATGGGAATAGCCATGCAACATCTGGAGGCCACTGCGTCTGAGATGTTCCCGACCGCACAATGGATCTTTGAAGATGATCTCGAAGGTATACCTGATGAGTTCCTCTACATCGCCACACTGGTCATCGATGCAGGGACCTTGCGATTCCCCTGACGTTGCGATGATGTTACTGGCCAATCGGGTTTCTTCAGAATATTCCTTGTTTGACGGTGGCCCTCTCTGACCTCAGTAGGCCTACAGCCAACTATCAATCTCGGGTCCACACCCAGTTAAAGGCAGGATACTAGATTCTGGAGACCATACTGGCAGTAAGTAAATGTTCACCGTCGATAAGATTCAAAGTATATCATCAGGTCTGACAGGTGATCCGTCGCTAAAGGAAAACCGATCTGTCACCGCAAGGTCGACACTTTGGAGAATGGATACATTCAAGATCAGCCTATCTTGAGACGGATTTCTGAACCCATCGATATTCTTGAAGATTACTATGCTGGGTTATGATGATCGTTAGTGATTGTTTAAAAAAAAGATGGTGGTGACAGGGATTTTCCCTGCCACCTGATTGGTAAAGGTATCACTTGTTGAGAAGGTCTTCTCTCATCTTACGATACTCGTTCTTCAATCTTATCTTGGCATCCTCGACCTGAGTGTTGACCTTGCCCTCTAGGCCTTCCGCCTTGATCTTGCTGGTCTCTACGATCCTCTTTCGTTCCATGTCCAAAGAGTCCAGGTCCCTTCGCAGGTCATCCTCGATACCTTTCAACGCGGATTCGATCTCCGCCTTTTTCTCTTCGGAGGCGTCCTTCAGATCCTTGACCCTATTGTCCAATTCCTCTCTGGCATTTTCGATGTTGTTTCTTACTTTCTTCTCATAGGACTCTAGGACCTCATCGATCTCTGTTCTTTTCATTTTTTTACTCCTCGACCATTACCATCCTTTTTCCAATTCATATATATTTTTTGGATAAATTATTTAATTCATCAGGATGAACGGTGTTGAATACTAGTGCTTAGCGTGATTTTTTAGGATTGTAGATTCGACAGATGATCGATCTACTGTTCCTTGGGTTGGAAAACCGCTGTAAGCCATATGTATGGAAAATCAAGTGACATAGGTTCGGTTGCATATCGGTTTGATATTCACAGGTCCGATTTTCTGTCGAAACCTCATACTCCCAGAATATCCGGCATCATAGGGTTCTCCATATCGCCAGAATGGAGCGCCTTCTTTGAATTTCCCATAAATAAACTTATAATGCCCCATAATGGTCTCATCGTTGCGGTCGCTTGCCTCTCATAGGGCATGGACTTGAATGATGATTGGGAGTAGGCGATATGGATGGCAGCCCGGTTATTGAGATAAGAGGCCTGACTAAGAGATACGGGGATGTGGTGGGCATCGAAGAATTGGACCTGGATGTCCATCAAGGAGAGATCATGGGTTTCCTGGGCCCTAACGGTGCTGGTAAGACAACAACCATCAGGGCCTGCTTGGATCTGTTGCAGAAGACCAGTGGAAAGGTGAGGATATTCGGTCTCGACTCCCATGATGATTCGGTTGAGATCAGGAAGAGGACGGGATACCTACCTGGCGATTTCGGCATGTACAACGAGCTGCCGGTCAAGACCATACTCCGTTACCTGTTGTCATTGAGCGGTTGTGAGGATGACAGCGCCATGGAGGAATTGGCGCAGAGGTTCGACCTTGACCTTGAAAAGAAGTATGGGAGCCTATCCAAAGGGAACCGTCAGAAGGTGGGTATCGTGCAGGCTTTCATGTCCGGTCAGTAACTGATAATCATGGATGAGCCGACGACCGGCCTGGACCCGTTGATGCAACAGAAGTTCTACCAGTTCCTCCGCGAGGAGAGGGACCGAGGGAAGACCATCTTCATGTCCTCCCATATACTCGCGGAGGTGGAGGAGGTCTGTGACCGCGTAGCCATCATCAGGGATGCCCGGCTCCAAGTGGTTGAGAGGATAGACTCCCTGAAGGAGAAGATGGGCAAGACCTTGGAGATCGAGCTCGACCAAGATATCAACCCGGATCTATTCGATATTCCGGGCGTTGATGGCCTGGAGGTGGAAGGTAGGAGAGCTAAGATGATCGTCACCTGCGATCTTGACCAGGTGATAAAAAGGGTGTCGGAACACAATATTGTGAACATGTCACTGGAGACCTTCAACCTCGATCAGTTCTTCATGACATACTATTCACAGTCAGGAGGGGAATGAGATAGTGCTGGCATCCATTATGATGGAGCTCAGGTCGAACTGGAAGACCCTTTCGGTGTTCCTGATAGTGCTGGCCTTCCTGGTATCTGGGCTTGTTTTCGCCTGGCCTTCCATGGGGACGGTCTTCCAAGCTGATGAACTCGAGGGGCAGGAGAAACTCTCCCTTGAGCTGGAGGATATGGGGGGGTCGGTCAGGGTGAAACTGCAATGGGAACCGGTGGATGGCGCGGACAACTACACCCTACTGGTCTATCCATCAAAACATATGCTGCTCCCTGAGAGGATCGAAGGGATTGATGGCCTTGCCGAAGACTACGACCTCGACAAGAAGGATGGCGAGGTCCCGCAGATGTACTTCGCAATCCTTGCATCAGTTGATGGTGAAGAGCAGTATGTGGGCATGATATCAAGTGTCGAGACCAAGACCTTGTATGAAGAGATGTTCGGCTTGGACATGAGTGGCGTGGAAGGGTTGGTCATACTGCTCTGGGACCTGTTCTGGGGCCTCTTGATGATACTCTTCATCGGATACCTCGCCGCCAGCACGGTCACCCGTGATTTCGAGGAGAGGAAGATGGACGTCCTATTATCCACACCTATGACCCGTAGAGACTATCTGGCAGGTAAATTCACATTCCTAATTCTCTACCTTGCACTCATGTTGATCGTATCAGGGTTGGCACTGGTGATCTCCATGGAGGCCATAGGGGAATTGAGGGAGGGCATGGCAACGCCATTGTTCATGGCCTCGGTTCTCGCTTTCCCAGTCGGATTGTTGGTCATCGCCGTCGCATCATTGGCAGGCGTGTACCTTCAAGAATCCAGGACTGCCGTGGGGATCACTTTCCTATTCGTCCTGATGATGTTCGGAATCTCACTTGTGGGCTCAATGGCCGAAGGCCTGGAGTACCTGAACGCCTACACTGCCCTGACATATTGGGACGTTGAAGCGATATTGATCGACAAGGTGTATTCGGTGGGTAATTTCATTGGAATGACCGCTCTTGCTGTAGTCATTTTGATAGCATCCATCCTGGTATTTGAGAGGAGGGACATACCGGGATGACTTCGAAATCCAATCAAGACCCTATGATGAAAGGGATTTACCGGGAGGTGTGGACCTTTGAGACCTGACAGTATGATCCTGGACCTCAGGAGAGGTTGGAAAGGTTTCCTGATATTCACGATAGTGGTGATGCTTCTAGCCGGGATGTTCCCATTCTTCTTCCCCATCGTGCAGGAGGACTTCGCTGGCGGTAACGATTTGGAGAAGGCGGAGTTCGTTGAACTTTCAGCGATTGATGGGGAGATAATGCTGACCTGGGAATTCGAGGACCATGATGATGTCCTCGAATATCGCATCATCGAGGACCGGTCATCCCATATGGCCACCGCCAAGGTAGTCGCAAGTAGCACGGATAGGAATGTCACCATCCCCCATGCGGATGGCGAGGAGCGCTACTTCGGGGTAATAGCGGTGATGAACGACTCTACGAAGATGCCGGTCGGAATGGCCTCCACAGCTGAGCTCATCGACCCGATCGAGGAGCTCATGTCAACACCCTACCTGAGGATATTCACCGCCGGCAGGGAGGACCTGCGTATGGACGACATCGCCGGTTTCATGTCGGTGGAGTTCTACTCTTGGCTCTTCCTTCTGGTGGGGACGTGGTTGGCCTACATCTCCGCACGCAGTCTGGGGTCCGACTATGACAAGCGTCGGATGGACATCATATTCTCCACACCCATACCCCGTCGGAGATATCTGTTGGAGAAGTTCTCTTTGTTGAGTCTGGTGACCCTCGCGGTCCTGATGGTGAGCGCTGCGTTCATGGCATTCTCCATCGCCTTGATAGGTGAGGGAGGTGAGCTGGGTCTGCAGCAGATCGCGTTGTCCCTACTGGGCGCCTGGCCTCTGTTCATGGCGGTGATATCCTTGGCCCTCCTGTTCGCTGTGCTCTTACGCAGCTCCCGAGGCGCCACCGCACTCACCTTCGGCGTGATACTGATACAATACGTTCTGAATGTTCTAGGACATATGGTGGAGGGTCTATCATGGGTGCACTCCCTCACCATCCTGACGTACTGGGATTACAACTCCGTCCTTCTGGACGATGTGTTCGTAATCGGGGATGCACTGCTGTTGCTGGGCGTTGCAGCGATCGTCTTGATTGTTGCATTGTACGTATTCGAGAGGGTGGACATGCCATCGTAGACGCTGTGACCCGGTGACGAAAGCACCCGAATCAAACAGCGCTGCCTCGGCTATTCCAGTCTACCGACTATGCGAGTGTGTTGGTTCTGG
This sequence comes from Candidatus Methanomethylophilaceae archaeon, assembly GCA_007117455.1. Taxonomy (GTDB): domain Archaea; phylum Thermoplasmatota; class Thermoplasmata; order Methanomassiliicoccales; family Methanomethylophilaceae; genus PWHV01. The sequence goes on along the minus strand of SKGM01000064.1, from coordinate 3,189 downwards.
CTTTCAATACTCAAGATCCAGATTCTTCTCCAGGAAGTGTTTGGCGAAATTGCAATGTGTGCAGTTACCCCTGGTTCCAGCCATGGACCAATCGAAGTTGCACTCGGTGTTCAACAACATACAGGTGCCTTTCAGGCCTTTTCGTTTCCTGAAAGCATGATGGGGCTCGGATTCCTTGACGTGTTGCCATATGGATAAACGGTCTATCATGTGACAGCCAATCCTATCCGTGGATTTATGTCTATTCGGGGGTAAAAATGGGTTTCGAATCCTAATTGATCTCATCATCGACCGCCCGGGAATTGATACTGTACGTATAGATAGGTCGCTCATAATGAAATCTGACTTCATTAGGATGAAAACGCCGAATTATTGAACCAGGACACAACGGTGACCTTGAGTGACTGAGAATATTGATTTGAGGCGGGCCCGCCGGGATTCGAACCCGGGTCCGAGGCTCCGGAGGCCCCAGTGATATCCTAGCTACACCACAGGCCCGTGGTGGGAGAATCCGGAATGGGGGTTTTGAAGGGGGGCCGTAGATAGTCGGCCTTGGATCCTGGAACGCTCCCTGTAGAGAGGGGCGGGAGCGAAGGAGCGCTCAAGCCTTCTTCTTGAACTCGGTGTAACCGCAGCGGCCACAGGATGTACGGTCCTCGTGGACGCCCATGAACACACCAGGCCCGCATTTGGGGCACACCGGGTTCTTACGGACCAGCTTGTCGCCGTCCATCTGATAATTGTCCTTCTTAGCCATGGTAATCACTCCTCCTCGGCTGCAGCCTCGACTCCCACGCCGGAGCGGGTAAGAAGGTGCTTGCGCTCCAGCTTCTTAGCCGCCTCCACGGAATCGTACACCTTAGCGTATGCGTACGATTTGTCGGTACCGTACCGGGACTCTATGTTGTCTATGACCACTTTACCCTCGTCGACCTTAAGCTCCTTGGCTATGGCCGCCTTCACCTTCATACGGGAAGGTGTGGCCTCGCCGGCGTGGTCGATGACGAAGTGGACCTCGGTCCTCTCCTGCAGAGGGTTCTGCCTCTTCTCGCTGACCTCTATCTTCATTCCAACTCCTCCATTCTGTTCCAGAGTTCCTTCGTTCTGCGGAGCGAGTCCTCGTCCTTGACGACCAGGACCATCCCCTCTCCCGGCTGGCCATAGACCACCCAGCTGCCAATCGGTGCCAGGAGGATACAGGCCAATACAGCCAGGTCCTCCTCGCCCTCGACACGGATGCTCGACGGCCCGCCCTCCGCCAGGGATTCCTCGATTGCCTCCATGAGCTCTGCGGTGACCGTCCCCGCGGGATTGCCCACGGTCCGGTCGGGTCCGCCCTCACCCTCCACCAGGAGGGAGAAGTCGCTCATTCCCCGACGCTCGGTCTGGCCATCATATATGACCAGGGTCGGGACGACGTCCGCTTTCCTGGCCGTCAGTGACACCACGTCACCGACGGTCAGCAGAGGGACGTCGGCTTTCTTCTCGGTAATCAGTTTGATATCGATGATCGGACCGAAGGGATGGGACAGTTCCTCCCGCATGCTGTCGGGGAGACGTCGTCCCTTCCCATCGCTCATCTACCTGACCCTCAGGGCGAACCGGCCGTTGCTGGTGATGCCCATCTTCTTGGCGATGTCCGATTTCTCATGGTCTATGACCACTACGTAACCCTGCCACTCCCTTGAGGTCTGGCCACCGCAGTTGGGGCATACCTCATCGTGGGATATTACGCTGCAGGCCTTACAGGCACGGTCTATCATTCCACGGCCTCCTTCTCTCTCCGGTCCTCCTCCAGCCATTCCAGCTTTCCGAGGCCGGGTTGCCTCATCGTCAGACCTATCTTGCTCTCACGGGGGTTCCTCTCATTGATGCTCAAGGCGACTATCCTCGCCCTGACCCGGTCGCCCACGGCGAGTATGCGGCTGTTGTCCTTGCCGACCAATCTCTGGTTGTCCGCATCGATGTTGATGCGGTCATCCATGATCTGGCTGATGTGCAGCAGACCGTCCAGGGGGCCGAACCGGACGAAGGCTCCGAACTTGAGGATCTCACAGACAGTGCCCTCTATGACCTCCTGCAGCTGGGGCCGGAAGACCAGTTGGTCGTAGGAGACCTCCTGGTAGACCGCGCCGTCACCATGGACGATACGTCCTTGGCCCATAGGTTCGACATTGCTGATGAGAACGGTAAGGTGGTCGTGCTCCACCCTGCCTTCGAAGGTATCGCAGGTGATCTTCTCAGTCACCTTGTCGATATCCTTGTCGAGCATGGAAGGCGGTATGCGCACTACCTTCTCGGCTTTGCTTAACATATACATGATACGGCCCTCTATAGGATGTTCTCTGGATTATTGAGCTCTTATTTAAAAGTTTATGGTGCGTACGCTGACCGTCCAGATGAAAAAATGATATAAAAAAGGGGTTTGGTTGGCGTACATCAGATGATGTACAGGCCGGCAGTCACCAGGGTGACGGTGGACAGCAGCTTGACCAGAACGTGTATGGACGGTCCAGCGGTGTCCTTGAACGGGTCGCCGACGGTGTCGCCGACAACGGCGGCGGCGTGAGCTTCGGAGCCCTTGCCACCGTGCCTGCCTTCCTCGATGTACTTCTTGGCGTTGTCCCAGGCCCCTCCTCCGTTGTTGAAGAAGTTGGCCAATAGGATACCGACCATGGTTCCAACGATGATCAATCCACCGACAGCTTGCGGCACCATGCTGACATATTCAGGGGCCAAGGTGTTGATGACCGCCAGAGATGCCAGACCGAAGACCACAGGGAACAGCAGGGGCAGGATACCGGGTAGGATCATTGCCCTGAGAGCGCCCTTGGTGGCTATGTCCACACACTCGTCATAGCGGGGCTTTTCGGTACCCTCCATGATTCCTGGGTACTCGCGGAACTGCCTGCGGACCTCGTTGATCATGTCGAATGCGGCGACACCGACCGCCCTGATCGCCAGAGCGGAGAAGATGAACACCAGCATACCGCCTATCAGACCGCCGATGAATATCAGCGGGTTGCCGAGGCTGACGTTGAACGTCTCATACAGGGACATCCCGGTCTCCTCAGCCACGATCTCGAAGTAGGCGGCGAACAGCAGGAATGCTGCCAGTCCGGCGGTGGCCATCGCGTAGCCCTTGGTAAGGGCCTTGGTGGTGTTGCCGGCGGAGTCCAGCTTGTCGGT
>SKGM01000039.1 GCA_007117455.1 Candidatus Methanomethylophilaceae archaeon | reverse complement strand
TGGATCTCCATATCGAAACCCTTCGTTGCCCGGGGGTCGATGACCAGTCCGGTGGTGGTGAAGGGGTCCAGGAAGACCCGGGAAAGAGGCAGGGAGTAAGCGGAGGGCTCGGTCTTGTCGGCCATGAAGAACAGCAGGGGCTCGGAACCCCTCTCCTCGAATGTGACCTCCGCGGCCCCGGGGCCCGCGCCCTTGATGTTACCGCTGAAGGCGTCACAGAGTATGTCCTGGCCTGCGGCATAGAGCTTCATCTTCTTGGCGATGTCGGTCGCATCCATGAAAGCGTTCCAGGCCAACTCGTGCACGTCACAGTGGCCTTCTCCCTTGTAATGGGACATTATGAGGTTTATGTCGTCTCCGACGCGGGTGACGTAGAAGTCCTCAAGACAACCGGTCTTCACCCCTTCTGTCAGGACATCCCTGCAGGCGTCCATCATCGAGGGGTGGGGCCGGGAGTGTCCGACGACGGAGCCCACATCGGCCTTTATCACTGATACGGTAATTTTCTCAGACATAGTGAATCCACTCAACGCTATGAATTGAAAATGGCAATGCATGGATATTATAAAAGGTTTGATACAGAGCAGCCAGACGTTCCCAGGGCCAGGCAGGGGACGGTATATTATATGCCTGTTCCACGATTCATGTTTCATGAGGATGCTCATAGGTGGCGAGTGGTCAGATGCGGTCGACGGTCGGAGGACGGATGTCCTCAACCCCAGTGACCTCAGCCTGGTGGACACCGTCCCCGCCGCCCGCGGCGAGGATGTAAACGCTGCGGTGGATGCCGCCAAGGATGCTGGTGACACCTGGTCCAAGATGCCCGCCCGGGAGAGGGGGCGCATCCTTTGGCAGGCCACTGCCATGGTTCGGGACCAGGCGGATGGTTTGGCCAATCTGCTCACAAGGGAGCAGGGTAAACCCCTGGTTGAATCCAGAGGGGAGGTGCTGGGTTTCGCCAACGTCCTGGAATACCATGCGTCGATATGCGGCGGTATGCACGGGAAGACGTTGGAGCTGCAGGGCATCGGAGACGGTCTGACATTACGGGAACCGATCGGGGTCTGCGGCGCGATCATCCCTTGGAACATGCCGGTGCTGATCATGGCGTGGAAGACGGCACCCGCATTGGTGACCGGCAACACATTGGTCTTGAAACCGTCCAGCGAGGCACCGTTGTGCTGCCTCAGTCTGGCCGGCATACTGCAATCGGCAGGTGTCCCGCCGGGAGTCCTGAACATGGTCACAGGACCGGGTGTCGCGGTCGGGGAGCCTCTAGCTGCCCATCCTGATGTGCGTAAGCTCTCATTCACCGGCGCATCCTCCACGGGTAAGCGGGTGGCGACCATCGCCGCCCCCACATTGAAGAGATTGACACTGGAACTGGGTGGGAGCGATCCGGCGATCGTCTGCGCTGACGCCGACCTGGAGAGGACCGCCGATGGTATCGTTGCCGCCCGCTTCTACAACTGCGGGCAGGCCTGCACATCCCTCAAAAGGCTCTATGTGATGGATGAGATAGCGGATGAACTGGCGTCACTGATCGCCGAAAAGGCTTCAGCGCTGAGGATGGGTGACGGCCTGCAGGAAGGCGTGAGGCTAGGACCATTGATCAACAGAAATCAGAGGGATGCCATGACCTCCTACCTGGATGACCTCGTGGACCGGGGAGCTGAGGTGCTTTGCGGAGGACATCCTCCTCAGACCGAGGGGCATTTCTTCCCGGCGACCGTCGTGGACCGGGCCGACATCGGTTCCGACGCCCTGAGGGAGGAGGTGTTCGGACCCATACTGCCCATGGTGAGGGTGGACGACCTCGATGAGGCCTTGGAGATGTCCAACGAGGGACCTTACGGCCTGGGGGCGTCCATATGGACCAAGGACCTTGCGACCGTCCGGCGTTGTGTGGGGGAGTTCCGTTCCGGCATGGTGTGGGTGAACCTCCATCTCCGGGTACCCGTGGAGGCTCCCTTCGGTGGCATCGGCGACAGCGGCCTGGGCCGTGAGAATGGGACCGAATCCCTGGACTCCTACCTGGAATGGAAGACCGTGGTCCTGGGCTGACCATCATTTTTTTATCTTGGTTCACTATAGTCGCGGCGGTAACATGGCCTTCCCAGTCAGAGACACTTCAAACATCAGCATCGAGGACGGTAACGCGACCGTGAGGGGATGGATACAGGAAATCAGGAACCTGGGAGGCATCTCCTTCATCATCATCCGGGACCGTTTCGGTACCCTTCAGGTAACGGCCCCCAAGAAGAAGGTCGACCCGGAGCTGTTCGAGAGGCTTACCACACTCCCCCGGGAGTCCGTGGTATCCATAGGCGGGGAGGTCAAAGGAAGCAACCAGACCGACCTGGGTCTGGAGCTCATACCCAGCGAACTGGCCGTCCATGCCATCGCTGACAGCCCTCTGCCCCTGGGCGTGGTTGACAAGGTGAACGTCGAGTTCGACACCCGCCTCAACAACCGACCGATGGACCTCCGCAAGCCTGAGACCAGGGCGGTGTTCTCCCTGAAATCCCTGCTCTGCGACCTGGTGGCCGAGGCCATGAGGGAGCACGGATTCGTGAACGTGCACACTCCCAAGATGGTGGCCTCCGGTGCCGAAGGAGGCGCCACACTGTTCCCGGTGGACTATTTCGGAAGGAAGGCCTATCTCGCCCAGAGTCCGCAGCTCTACAAGCAGATGCTGATGTCCACCGGAATGGACCGTGTGTGGGAGATGGCCCCGGCGTTCAGGGCCGAGCATTCCAACACCGTACGCCATGTCTCGGAGTTCATATCCTTCGACGGCGAGATGGCCTGGATCGATGACCAGAGGGACATCATGGCGGTTATGGAGGATGTGATGCAATACGTCATAAAGGGCATCATCGAGCGCGGTGCGGAGCACCTTGAGGTACTGGACAAGGAGGTCCAGCTGCCGAAGACCCCCTATCCGACCCTCACCTACTCGGAATGCGTCTCCCTGCTCTCAGAGAAGGGGATGGAGATTGCCGAAGGCGATGACCTGGGGACCGAGGGCGAGAAACTCATCGGCGATATCATGGCCGAGAAGGGCCATGACATGTACTGGATAGTCGAGTATCCCACCGCTGAGAAGCCATTCTACATCATGGAGAAGGAAGGGACCCCCTACTCACACTCATTCGACCTGGACTACCGTGGCCAGGAGATATCCTCCGGCGGACAGAGAGAGCACCGTTACGAGGTCCTCGTATCCCGCCTTGAGGAAAAGGGCCTGGACCCGGAATCCTTCACACCCTATCTGGAGGCGTTCCGATACGGTATGCCCCCCCACGGCGGATGGGGCATCGGTCTCGAAAGACTCCTGGTCAAGATGCTCGACCTTGGTAACATCCGGGAGGCCATCCTGTTCCCCCGTGACATGCACCGTCTATCCCCCTGAGCACTTTCAGTGGACTCTGGGTCAACGGTATTTAACGAAAGCATTGATACCATTGACATGGGCGATGCCTACGAGAGGGAACTGAAGAACCTCCTCAGTGCTGACGAGAAGGCTCTGCAACGCATGTTGCGCAGCTGTTCCCTGGAGGAGCGGGACGGGTACTCGGCCATAAGCCGCAACCCGTTCATGGTCGTCCGGGCCGCAGGCTCTCTGGGATCGGACCTCGTCGCCATGCGGTGGGACATCTCATTCCCCATCGAGGTCAAGTCGTCCGTCCATGATGTGTTACGATTCAGCCAAGGGCCTCAGTTGATGGAACAGGCGGACCGCATGTCGGGCGAATGCTGCCGTGCCGGTCTCATACCGGTCTACGCCTTCCGACTCAAAGGCGTTAGAGGTGACCCTTGGAAACTATTCTCACTTCCCTTGGAGGATGAGCTGAAGGGAAGACACGCCCTGATCGCCAGACGCCTGCCGGTCATGGAGAGGAGCGGGAATGGGAACTACATAATGCGATGGAAGGACGGCATGAAACTCTCCTCATTCCTGTCCTACCTGGAGTTCCTGCGCTCCGGGGAGTGAGGGGCCGTCGGCACTCATAGGGCTCATCACCGGTCAGCCAGGTTTTTCGTCATCCGGCCTCCTCGGCCGGACCAGGGTCACCTGCCGATTAAAGCTTTACCATCCGGTTTTATGATTGCGATGAGATTCCGACCTGATGCTCGATGGACCCCTGGCATTCCTGGTCATGGTCATGTTGATCTCTTTGAGCGGTGTGCTGGTGCCTGGCCCCAACATGGCGGTCGTCATCGGCCGCGGTGTGGGCGACCGCTTCGCGGGCGCCCGGGTCTCAGTGGGTCATGCGGTGGCGGAGATACCGTTGATAATCGCCCTATTCCTAGGATTGGAGGCGCTCGGCGACCCGGATGTGATCACCGCCATCGCCGTGCTCGGGGGCTCGATACTGATCCTGACCGGACATCAGGCGCTCAGGAACCGTCACCAGGCCTTACAGGTGGCGGCGTCTGGCGGTGGGTCCACGGTGATGCTCGGTTTCCTCACCAGCGTATCAAACCCCTACTGGTGGCTGTGGTGGGCGACCGTCGGAGCGGTACTGGTCGCCAGCGGCACGGCTTTCGGCCTTTGGATGCTGCCAGCCTTCATCATAGTGCACATCGGCGTGGACCTGGTATGTTACCAGGTGATCTCCATGACCATGTCCGCCACCGCTGAGAGGGTGGATTCAGGATGGCTCAAGTGGGCCGCCTTGGTGTCGGGCGGGATAATGGTCTCCTTCGGAGTCTACTTCCTGTTGAGCGGGTTGTCCTCGCTCATCTGATCGCGACCATCCTCTCCAACGGGCGGCGGGCGGCGTCCATCACATCCGCATCGATCACCACCTCCGGACCCTCCTCCTCGAGGGCCCTCAGGACGGACCGGAGGTCGGTCATCTTCATGGGCGGACAGATGGCCACATGAGGGAAATGGAAGACCTTTGCGGGGCTGTCCCTGCGAAGGCGGTGGCCCAGACCCATCTCGGTCAGGACTATGAACTCCTGGGCATCGGAATCCTTGGCGAACTGCAGCATCTGGGACGTGGAGCCTACCATGTCTGCCATCCTTGCGACCTCGGGGCGGCATTCGGGATGCGCCATGACCGTTGCCTCGGGATATCTGGCCTTCATATCCTCCACCATCTGTCGGGTGAAGGCCTGATGGGTGGGGCAGAAGCCTTCCCAGAGATCCATGGCCCTGCCGCAGGACTCTGAGACGTTGGAACCGAGGTTACGGTCGGGCACGAAGAGCACGTTGCCCTCCTCAGCGGACATGACCACCTTTACCGAGTTGGCAGAGGTGCAACAGATGTCCATACGGGACTTGGCATCGGCACTGGTGTTGACATACCCTATTATCACAGCGTCAGGGTCCTTCTCACGGACCTCGTCCAATTGGGACGATGTGCACATGTTGGCCATGGGGCAGACCGCATCGGGCTCCGGCATGACGACCTTCTTGCCGGGATTGAGTATCTTGGCGCTCTCCGCCATGAAGGTAACACCGCAGAACACTATCATCGGTTCCTCTATCTCCTTCGCCTTGATCGCCAAGGCCAAAGAGTCACCCACGAAATCGGCGACATCCTGCACCTCCTCGGAGCAGTAGTTATGGGCAAGGATGGTGGCACCCTTATCCTTCTTGAGACGCTCGATGCGCTCCTTGACACTCATCATTCTCCCCAGAGGTTGAATCGTATAAAACCGTTTTGAGAAATCCAAGACTCCAGACACGAAGAATTTTGACCTCGTACTATTTCCTAACAGCCTGATAAACGTTAAATATGCACAAGAGGAAGTATGACTAGATTAATGGTGATCACATGAAAGATAGAAATAGATCCCTGGCCAAGGCGATGGCTTTCACGATGGCGCTGGTGATGGTGGCCGCCATCATCGTCATATTGCCAGCGCCGGTGGAGGCGAACGGTAACGGCTTTTCAGGAGGCGATGGGAGTCTGGGCGATCCATACCAGATCTCAACTCTGGAACAGCTCGACAATGTACGGAACGATCTTACCGCACATTACATCCTCACCGAACCCATAGAGGCTGAAGACACCCGTGATTGGAACAATGAAGCGGGATGGACCCCCATAGGTAATGAGGCCGATCCTTTCACCGGTAGCTTTGATGGGCAGAACAACTCCATAATGGGATTGTTCAGCAACCACTCAAGCGCTGACAACATAGGCCTATTCGGCTATGTCGGAGTTAATGGCGTGGTCAAGAACCTCGGCCTCTTCTTCACTGTGGTGAAGGGTAATGACAATGTGGGAGCACTCGTTGGCACCAACCATGGAGACATATACCGTATAGCTGTTGAGGACGTTTCCTTTTTAGGCCTCGGTAAGGTGGAGGGCAATGACAATGTCGGAGGCATCGTTGGATACAATAACGGAAACATCCACGACAGCTACTCCACGATACCTGTCGAAGCCACTGCCACAGCCGGTGGCCTGGTAGGATACAACCACAATGACGGCACCATAAACCGCACCCATTCCGTTGGCAAGGTTGAGGGAGCCAACGCCGGAGGACTCGTCGGGGACGCCGTCGATCCCACTGCCGTTGAGAACTCCTATTGGAACACTAATACCAGCGGCATCGCCACCGGTATCGGAGACGGTCTGACCACCCAAGAGATGAAGGACCAGGCCAGCTTCAGCGGTTTCGACTTCGATAATGTCTGGAGGATGGGAGATAACTATCCCCGGCTGCAGGAAATCGAGACTCCAGGTGATATCATAGACGAGTTACTGGGATTCTTGGATGAAATCTGTGGCTCGGTCGGCGCGGTCGTCCTGATAGGTGGTGCGGCGATCTTCGGTTACAGACGGCGCAGGGAGTGAAACCTGAACAAACCTCTTCCCTTATCCTTTCCAGTGGCAATAGCGTTGATGTCGCTGTGACCACCTTGGATGGTTTGATATACATCAGATTGCGGATTTACCCTCAATGGAGTCAAATCGTTTTTCTATCAACAGATAATATCCCTTGATGATGAACGGTAGAGAGGAATACGCTGATTCACTGTTCGTTTGCACCGATTCTGAGAGGGCGGCCTTCGAGGCGGGTATCAAGATGGGTACCGTCTACCATCAGTTCGTCGGCACCCCGGTCGACCACGCCAGCGTCGAGGCCTTGGAGAGGGCGATAGAGGCATCCCTGATGGTCCAGCCCTTCGTGGATTCGGTGAGGGTCAGCATCAACCGCGACATGCTCCCGCCCAGGGAGGACACCTATTCCTACGCCTCCCTGACCGGAGAGATGCTGGATGTGACGCTGGTCATCTTGACGGATTCCACCCGTCTGTCGGCCAGGTTGCGGCACGTTTCGGAATTGGACTATCCGTTGATGTACATCGACGAAATCCAACAGATTTGAGGTTGTATTCTAGCATGATTTTATTAATCAATAACGATATTCGGATTATACACAAAATAACGTTTTCTGTACATGGTGGAAATGATGGTCGCTAACAACAAGATCGGTATAACTGGACTTCCTGGGGCGGGAAAGACCCATGCGCTGATGAGGGTTATGGAGATGCTCGCGGAGGAGGAACTGACCATCGGAGGGATGATCACCGAACCGATCGTTGACGGCAGAAGACGCATCGGATTCACCGTGAAGGACTGGTTGACCAGCGAGACCAGTGTCTTCGCCCATGTGGACATCCAGAGCAAGGTCATGGTCGGTAAACTGGGGGTCGACATAAAGCGCCTGGAGGATGTGGGGGTCAAGGCCATACTCAGGGCCTGTGACGAGACTGACGTGATCGTCATCGATGAGGTGGGCAAGATGGAGGTGGAGAGTGAAGCGTTCGTGGACGCTGTCAAACATGCCCTCGACACCGAGAAACCCATGCTTTTGACGCTCCATAAGAAATCGAGGAACCCCCTTCTACAGGACATTCGGAGACGGGATGACGTACGCATCCTGGAGGTGACGCCAACCAACCGCAACCTCCTTCCCTATAAGATAATGAGGCTGATGAACGGAGAAATCATGTGACGTCTCATGTCGTCATCCGGGAGGGTTCGACGCAACTTGCCGTTCCCGCCCGACATTCAAGTGGAGGTCCAGGCACAAGGGGTCAAGACCTGTTCTACAACCGCCAGATGGCATTCAACCGCGATGTTTCGGTGATGGTCCTCAGGGCTTTGGGTCCAGGGTTGAGGGTCGCTGACTGCATGGCTGCGACCGGGTCACGGTCAGCCCGCATGGCCAACGAGGTCCCGGGCATCGAGGTGGTGGCCAATGACATCGACCCCCGCTCTTTGGAGTTCATGGACCTAAACGTCGGACTCAACCAGCTCAGCAACCTGGAGAGTCGGAACCTCGACCTGGCATGTCTGTTATCCCAGGAGCGGTTCGACTGTGTCGACATCGATCCCTTCGGCTCACCCATGCCCTACCTGCATTCCGCCATCAAGGGAGTCAGTAGGGGCGGGGTCCTGGCTATAACCGCGACCGACACCGCGCCCCTGGCAGGTGCCCGAAGGGACAAGTGCGAACGACGCTACCTGGCCCGTCCGCCGAAATGGCCATGTCATCACGAATCCGGTCTGAGGATATTGCTGGGCACCATAGCCCGCGAGCTGGCCCGGTTCGACAAGGGCATGGACCCATTGTTGTCCTTCTATTGCGACCATTACTTCCGCGTTTTCGTGAGGGTCGGTAAGGGGGCGATGAAAGCGGAGAGCACGCTGGCGAATATGGGTTACATGTCATATGACCGCCGGACTCTTGAGAGGTCATTCTCTGACCGGATGGAAGAGCACCCATACGGCCCCATGTGGTTGGGCCCGCTCCATGACCGGGACCTTCTGCAGACTATGGATGTCGATGATGGTCTCGCCGAGCCCCGCCGGTGCGAGAAGATGTTAAATTTGTGGAGGGAGGAGTTGGACACCCCGGTTTCCTATGAGGTCTCGGAGTTGTCCTCCTATCTGAAGATCTCCCCGCCACGTATGGAGAGATTGTTGGAGTCGCT